>NZ_DDGR01000018.1:393480-480569 GCF_002337775.1 Sphingobacterium sp. UBA1897 | reverse complement strand
TTTGGGGCTTTTTGTTTGACGGGCAACAACTATTGTTGGAATGCTTTGATCACCTATCCGCGCCAAGCGGCATCAAGCGGTGCACCAAGCAACCATGTTAACGTAGGTGCGATATCATAAATCATCAAAGTTTCCTTGATTTCTTTTCCTTTTGGCACACCGGGTCCGGTCATTACCCAAGGAATCTCTACCTCGGCCAGCGATTTACCACCGTGTCCTTTTCCGGTACCGCCATGATCCGCAGCAATAACAAAAATTGTTTCGTCTGCAATTCCTGCGTCTTTTACAGCTTGCTGTAAGGAGCCAATACGTCTGTCAACCTGTTTTAGTTCAGCATAGTATTCCGGTGTATTGTGCCCGATATTATGGCCTACACCATCAGGTTGGTCGAAATGCACAAAAGTAATCGTCGGTTTCTCCTTTTTTATGATATCCACGGCGGTATTCAATGCCGCTTCATCATCATCCTTGGTGTTAATGATTTTTTGCACGACTTTATTGTCGATCAAATAGCCTATACCCGGCCAGCTATGTACCACAGCAAACTGTGCCTTGGGATTCTTGCTGGCAACGGCATTAAATAAAGAAGGAAACATTCCGTTTGCTGTTTTGGCTGTAGAAGGAATCTCGGGCGTCTTGCTATCCCATTCTGTATACCCATGTGCGGTAGGACCAGCCCCCATAATCATGGAAGCCCAGTTTACAGCACTAGAGGAGGGTAATACGGTACGTACATGTGTACTATATGTCCCCTCCTGCATTATTTTTTTAAGATTTGGCATTTCCGCTTTTGGTAAAGCATACGCTCCAAAACCGTCAAAACCAACTAAAACAACGTGTTTGATCTTTTTGCTCTGTGCCGACACAGCACTTGTGGATAGCCCCAGTACGATCAATGGTAATAATAGATTTTTAATTTTCATCTGTATAAATTTGTTTTTTCAATTGCGATGAAGCTATCAGATTTATTCATTCCCTAATGTGATTGAATAAATCATGATGGTTTCATAATAAAATAACCTGGTATTCAATGAGTACGCAACCTACTCAAGCTTTCTTGTATCCAGAATAGATAACCTGATGTTCCGCCTATCCAATGAATCGTTCACATGCTAGCTCAAGGTTTATCGATCATATTTTACAAATCACGCTGATAATAAGTTGACCTATTTCAAAAATAGAAATCTTACAGTGTCTATTATGTTAAGTAAACATTATTTAATCTCTCTAACCAATATGTTACAGAACAAAAAAAAGACGCTGAAAAATTATTTTCAGCGTCTTAACCTTATACCGTTTTACATCGATTTTAATACCCAGCTTTTGCCAACCGTGCGTACATTTCGACAAAAGCACATTGATCGAGCAGCCATTTCGATTTATGCTGATCTTTCAGGGTCCAGTCTGGGCTGAAAAGCCCTTCTTTATCGCGCATATGCTGCCAGGCAAATTCAAGATTCTTCGCAAACACTGTGAGGTACTTTTGGTCGCCATTCACTACAGCGAGCTCTATGTAACCACGCATCATAACAGCATGAAACCACAAATTGCTATTTTTCAATTTTGGAAAATTCAATTTCTCTTCCGTTTCGAAAAAATAGCCGAAACATGCCTCAGCCATCTGTTGTGCATCCGCGAGGTACCGGTTATTTTTCGTTAACTTATAAAGCAATGCAGCTGCCTGCAACATTTGTCCGGCGTTGTACGAAAACTTAGCTTTTCCAATCTTTCCATTGAGCTGCATGTTGTCCCAATATAACTTATCTTCGGGATCCTGAAGATTTCTTTTTGTCCATTCATAAAGACGCTCCCCTTCTTCCAGATAGTACCTATCATTGGTTGCCATAAATAATTTAAGTGCAAATACACTTGCTGGTGCATTCGAACACGTATTTTTAGATTCTTTTTTCTGTTCACACCAATATACGCCACCACCTAATTTATCATCCTGCCCACTCTTTACAAAATTCCAGATCTCTTTGGCCGAAGTCAGGTAGTTTATTTTTTTTGTATGGATATAGCTATCTGTAAAATCGATACCCAACCAGATATTATCGTCATAAAAACGATCCGAGGGAGGAGCTGTATTTAAATAAGAAGCATAGCCAATAGGCGATCTACTTTCATCTCTATATTCCTGTAAGCCCACCAGGACTTTTTTGTCAAGTATGAACTGAAATGCCTTTTTTGTTTTTGGTAATTCCATCAAGGCATTTACAGCCGAGAAACTACCCGAGAAAGGCCATAGATAAGCATATTTCTTTTGCTGTGCTGCCTGTTGATTATTATCCAGATAATCAGCTTTGAAGTTTTCATCAAAGGGATATTTTTCAGCCAAGAGCTGATTCTTGGTATTTCCAAACTTGCTATAGATGCTATCTAAAGTTTGGATAGCATAGTTTTGAAAATTATTTTTTTGTGCAAATAAGGTTACACCAATAAAGTTCAAAAGAAACAACGTAAAATATCTTTTCATGTGTTTTAGGTAAAAGAATAGTAGATGCCTATGCGGCATCTACTATTCCTGAACATTAATAACCAGGGTTTTGTTTTAAATTGGGATTGATTGCCAATTGATCCATCGGTACCGCATAAAGTTCTTTATTCTTATCGTTCGTAGCTTTATGATCCCACCAAGATCCGGATATATATTTTCCGAATCGGATTAGATCTGTCCGACGCTTTCCTTCAAAAATAAATTCACGTCCCCGTTCCGCCAGTAATTCATCCAGCGTCAATGTAGCGACAGTATACTGCGCCACAGGCCAATCAGCCATGCTAAATGCTCTTTTTCTGGATTCATTGACCAATTCCACAGCTTCACTACTGGCTTTCCCACCATTCTTACGCATGAGGGCTTCGGCTTTATCGAAATAGATCTCCGTTAAACGATAAATAATATAATCATTCTCCCAGTAGTTGGCATCGTCCAGGGTACCTGATTTATATTTATTAAAACGAGCGCCAGAATTCTCCTCTCCTTTTGTCATACCACCTTCTGAAGTCTTATCACCTTCGCTTTCTCTGCGGATCGAATTGACAAACACCAGCGGTTTACCTGAATACTCTTCCGTCCCCAATACAGGCGTAGTGGTGCCGTATTTATATTGTGGTCCAAACAAAAACCATTCTTTCTTCCGCAAGTCATTTTCAGCATAGGCACTAAATGCGGTAGGGATAACAACAAATGCATTCCATCCACCGTAGCCAACTTTGAGCACTTCCTTCATATAGTCATAACTCATATAGAATCCCGACCAATCGAATGTAAACCCCGCCTGTCTGCTATATTGAAATTGAAATAAGGATTCCGGATTCGCCGAATTGGTATTACTGAACAATGCATTCAAATCAGAGCTCAATTTGGGAGCCCCTCCAATGCCGCCAGCCTGTCCGGAAATAATCTTATCACAAGCAGCGATACATTCATCATTCATTGCTTTACCCGACCATTTTTCGGCATTGAGATAGAGTTCAGCCAGCATGGCATAACCCGCAGCCATAGATACCTGACCGATATTACTGGCCGAGGTTTTAGGCAACTTACCCACATTTTCTTCCAGTTCCTTCTGCACAAATGCAAAAACCTCTGTTCTCGGTTTGGTTTCAGGGTTAATTGGATCAGCAACCTTTGTCACGATAGGGACGTTGCCCCAAAGATCCATAATTTTAATATAGTGGAAGGCCCGCATTACTTTTAATTGCACAAGTATCTGAGTGCGCTCTTCCTCCGTCAAATCGGCAATTTTAGTAATATCCAGTTTCTCAATATCCTGAATAGCATTATTGACATAGCCAACGCCACCCCACATCAACTCCCAGGCCCCACGCAGCCGGCTTTCATTGCTTGTCCAGGTATGATAGTGCTGCCGGATATGGTCTCCACCGTCATATCCATGGCGCCCCTTTTGCGGCCAGGCCACTTGATCGGCACTTAATTCGGAATGATAATAAAAGCCATTTCCTCCTGTGGGTGCAAGCCAGGCCTGCATATGCGTAAAAGGGCGGAGCGCAGCTTGCATAACCTCCCGTTTATTCTTGTAAAAATTATCATCCTTGATCTGACTATAGACTGTCTCATCCAACTTGGTGCAGGAACTAAAAGAGATACCTAAGGTAACAGCGCTCAGGATGGAACATAAATATTTATTTGTTTTTTTCATAACCTTACTATTTTAAAATCCAACATTTAAACCAATTGTCCAAGATCTTGTTCTTGGGTAGAAACTGCGCGAATCAATCCCTGCTTCAAAACCTGTATCCTGCAGCTCCGGATCAATCCCCGTATATTTGGTCATGGTTGCAATATTTCTTCCAGTTGCATATACATACAGACTTTTGATATAATCGGTCTTTAGTTTAAAGTTATATCCCAATGTAATATTATCCAGTTTCACAAAACTTCCGTTCTCGAGGTAGTAATCCGAATACTGTGGATCCTGTTTAAGGTCGGCATGCTTAGTAAAAGCACTTTCGAACACATTATTAGGCAACCATTTTTGATTACCAAAGAACATATCCGCTGTATTTAAGATATCATACTTAAATTTACCTCTGAAAAACACGGTCAGATCGAAGCCCTTATAGGCAAACCGGTTACCTAGCGACGCATTGAATTTGGGAACACCATTTCCAATATAGGCGCGATCATTATCATTTATATCAGCAATGGTAGCCTTGGAGCCGTCGGCTTTATAGAAGAGCCATTCTCCAGCATCATTCAGACCCGCATAACGTTTTCCATAGAAGGAACCAATTTCACCGCCTTCTTCAAGACGAATGGCATCTCCGAGATTACCTGGAGAAGGCAGACCGCCAAAAGTCATCCAATTACTTTTAAAGATATCATTGGACATGGTAACGAGTTTATTCTTTTGATAACTTCCGGCAAAATCCACCGTCCATTTAAAATCTTCTTTTTGAATTGGAACTCCAGACAATTGCAATTCAACACCTTTATTCGAAACCTCGCCTACATTGTACCAAATGTTTGTACTCACATAGGCTGGCTGTTGCGCCTTATATTGGTATAATAAATCTTTGGTTTTACGATTATAGACATCCAGAGATCCTGTTAGTCGGTTATTCCACAAACCAAAATCAAGCCCGATATTCAATTCGGCTTTTTGTTCCCATTTTAAGTCTGGATTGGGGTTCTGTGTCGGTCCATACGTTTGATAATAGATGCCATCCTGCGGATATACCCCGCCTGTTCCCAACAAGATCAATGAATTGTAATTCGGGAAACCCTGATTACCGGTTACCCCATACCCCACACGGAGCTTCAGATTGTTGACAAGCTCTTTATTGGAGAAAAAGTCTTCATTGGTAATGGTCCATCCCGCAGAAATCGCCGGGAAATTACCCCATTTATGATTAGCACCAAATCGTGAGGAGCCCTCCCGACGGAGAATTGCACTCACAAAATACTTTTGGTCATAATTATAATTTACCCGTCCAAAAAAGGCAATCAGTTTATTGTCTTCCTTAAATGATCCCATCGATGGTCGCGGAAGTTTTGTATTTGTCAGAGCCGTACCACTTCCCATATCCCAGTCTTGAAAAGCGTCTGTTGTAAAACCATTATTGGACATCTCAAACCGCTCATAACCATTATATTGAAAACTGTAACCGAGTAAACCCGTTATATTATGCTTTTCATTGAATGTCTGGTTGTAATCAATTGTTGTTTCAAAGGTCTTGGACCAATTTAACTCATTTCTTTTCCAGGCATAGCCCATACCCTGATACTCAGAATTTTGGCGTTGGTCCCAATCTTTGATCGACCGATATTGACGATCGTTCCAATTATTTCTAAGATAGGATCCGAAGGCTGAGATGCTCAATGGTTCTATAATCTTGAGTTTCATACGGGCGTCTCCCGAAAAAGTTTCCTGATTGCGTTGATCTACGCGGTTGGCCATACGATCCAGCGGATTAAAATTATTATAACCCTGGGTTTGGTAAAAACTTCCATCGGGATTGTATAGTGGAGCAGTTGGATTGCGCTGGATTGCCTGTTCGAAATATTCCGGTTTTCCACCCAAAAGATCTGCTTTATTGAAATTGGCAGCAATATTACCGGAGAAAGTCAATCGATCTTTTAATCCAGTTTGGGAAAAATTGACACGACCGCCAAATTGCTGACGTCCATTCTGTTTTGCAATACCTACGGCATTTTCATAGTTAATTGAAGCACGGTAGTTGGATTTATCGCCACCACCGCTGGCAACAAAATTATGGAATGTTGAAAAATTACCTTTATTGATCAATTCATCATATAAATCTGTTGATGCACCCAGGTCAAGATCAGGTTTATTCTGCCCCTTGACTACATAGTCTCTAAATTGCTGTGCATTCAGCATGGAAGGTTTCTTTGCTACAGACTCATGTTGACCATAGGTATAATATTCAAATCGCGGCTCTCCGGATTTGCCTTTTTTAGTGGTCACTAAAATTACACCACCATTACCACGCGTCCCATAAATAGCGGCTGCAGATCCGTCCTTTAACACGTCAATAGATTCAATATCTCCTTGCTTGATCAAATCTAGATTTCCACCAGGAATACCATCAATGACAATCAGCGGGGAGTTTCCACCTTTCATGGAGGCCATACCCCGCAATTGGATATCCGAACCAGCATTTGGATTACTGCCCTGGGTTCTCGTCACGTTTAGCCCGGCAACTTTACCTTGCACCAGATCCATTGGGTTGCGCATACCACCTTGATTGAAATCCTTTTCTTTTACAGAGGCCACTGCTGAAGTCACTTCACTTTTCTTTTGCGTACCATAACCGACAACAATAACCTCCTCCAATTGGTCTTCTGTCGCGGATAGTCGAATATCAATCGGGGCATTTCCTATTACTTTGACTTCGTTTGTTCGATAACCAATGGACGACACGACCAGGACATCTCCTATCTTGGCTTGCAGGGCAAAATTACCCTGGCCATCCGATGTTGTACCTTTTGCTGATCCCTTGACGGTAACCGAAACACCGGAGACCCCTTCTCCAGTCTTTGCATCCTGTACCCTTCCTTTAATTAAACCCTGAAACTTAGCGACCTTATAGGTAAAGGTCTCTTTTGGGTCTTCCCTCTTGGCGATGACATGCGCATTTGCCTGATGTATCGTACCTGCGATAATAGCCAACGAAAAAAACAGCTTGGTATTTTTCGTTAAGCGGGCAAATGATTCTAAATCGATTCTGCTCATATAACTAGTGATTTTGGTTTATAAAACGTTTTAGCTTTGATAAGCTTAAACGATCATGTTTAATTAGTATCATCTTCAATAATTAATACGAATACCTGATCCCCATCTCTATCGTAATAGATTAAATCTGGCAGTCTATTAATTATTTATTTTAAAAAAAACGTAAAAATGCCCCTAAGCTGGAACAACTCAGTATATAATCATTGTAAAAAACAAAGCAAAATCGGTTTTGCTATTTGAAGAAAAAAAAGCGAATGTGATTTTATCTAAATTATATGTTTTGTTGATTTTTCTCTTTTTGGTTATTGTTTTTAGTTTAAGTGTTTGATTGTGGATTCAAGATAGGATTTTAATTTTAAAGGGAAAAGGTTTTTTAAAAATTTTAAACAGTGTCGCTATAGATGTTACCTAAACAAATAATTGCTCCATTTATTGTCACTAGATTGCTTTAGCCATTGTTTATAAAAAAAATGGCCATCAATTGATGGCCATTTTAAACTCAGATTTTAAAGACTATTGATAGCCTGCATTTTGTGTCAATTTATTATTGCGCTGAATTTCATCAGGAGAAATTGGCCATAATAAATCTGTTTCTTTGAATGTTGCACCAGATCCGTTCTTAGCTCCAATCAATGGCACGAAATCGACTTTACCAGCCTCAGTCGTTGAAATTACAGGGAACATTTTAGTTCTAACAATATCGTCCCACATTTTAAATTCCAATGGGAACTCGCGGAGACGCTCTTTCCAGCATTCTTTCACGAAATTATCTGCTGATAATGTTTGCAATTCGGTTGTATAAGCAGCAACTGATTTTCCTTCGGTATTTGCCCGTGCTTTTACCTGAGCTAAATAACCTGCAGCCTCGGCACTCACACCAGATGTTTTAGCGATTCCTTCTGCAGCTATAAGCAAGGCCTCAGGATAACGGTAGAAGTTCCAGTCTTTGGTTCCTCGACCAGTAACAGTAGTTGCTTGCTCATCAAAATAATACCAGATGCCGGCTTCCGTAGATTCCCAGGTCTTGTTGTTCACCGGGTTTGTATATTTCCAATGGAAAAACTGATTTGGTTGAATCCGCAGGTCTTTCGTATCGTAGACATTTAAAAATTGCTTTGTAGGCCCAAAAACACGTTCAAATATCGAATATTTATCAAACACGGATGTTGCCGAAGAACTAAATGCATAAGTTGTCCACCAGCTGCTTGTGCTAATTGTTGCGTCATATTCCTGTGCATAAATCACTTCACTTAAATCATCCGTTGTACGCAATTTATTATAAGCGCTACTCATTTTAAGATCGACATTTTCAGTCATTTTATGAGCAGAATTGACAACAATTTTTGCCATCTCTGCAGCTTCACTATACTTGCCTTCTTGTAAATAAACATTAGCCAATGTCATGGCCGCTACATATTTTGTAATTCGATGTCCATTATCAGCAAACGTTTTAGCAGGTAAATCTTGTACAGCTTCTTTAAGATCAGTCTCGATTAACTGATACACTTTCGCAACCTCTGTTCTTTCTAAATAGAGATTATCTTCTAATGTTTCAACAGGCGTTGTGCTGAGCGGAATGGCACCAAACGTCTTAACCAGATAAAAGTAGTTATAGGCTCTAAAAAACTTCGCTTCTGCTAATAAGGATTTTTGCTGATCTTGGGAAACAAATGAGATAGTAGGAATATATTTTATTCCGGCGTTTGCAATATTAATTGCTTTATAACTTTCATCCCAAATGGTGTTCATTGAGCCGGTGATCAGGTTTGTATTTTGCTGTCTAGTTAACTGTCTAGCAAATAAACATACTCGTTCCTGCCCCTCATAGCTATTGGTAAAATAGCCTGTCAACATGGTATTCACCGAAGCTGCTGGTCCAATATAAGCGCTTCCTGCAACCGAATAACGTTGTGGAGCACCTCTTCTATATAATGAGTTTACCGTAGCTTGTGCTTGTGCCGGATTCTCGTAATACCCGTCTAGGGACAAATTAGACTGCGGATCCTCTTCCAAAAATTTATTACATGATGTTGTAAGACTTAATCCAAGCATTAACAACATAAAAAATTTATTTTTCATTTCCTTATTTTCTAATTTTTAAAATGTTACGTTCAGACCCAATGAAAAGGTTTTTGCTCTTGGGTAAGAGAAAAATGTCATATTTTGGCCAAACTTACTCTCTCCCTGTGAAGTACTTTCAGGATCGTATCCTAAAAATTCTTTTGCAGTGAATAAAAACGGATTATTTGCATTTGCGTATATTCTAACACGTTTTAGACCGATACGTTGCAATGCTTCTGGATTGAACGTATATCCCAACTGAATTAAGTTAACCCGTAAATACGAACCATCAGCTACCCAAGCATCATCCACATTGGTATCTTGTCCGGCATGTCCATTATTGGTCAAGTAAATAGCTTGTTCCATCGTATTTGGATTTGAGCCATTGTACGCATCGGTCAAGATATTTTTCAAACCATTGGTAATACCGAAACGGTCATACGTTGAATGGAAGAATTGTTGCATGACATCTACACCTTTAACAAACTGCAGGTCCAAGGTAAAATCAAAATTCTTATATTTTAAATTGTTGATAAAACTGCCTGTCCAATCGGGCAATCCTTTACCGATAATCTCTTTCTCAGTCGTTCTTTTTGCACGTCCAATTTGACTCAGCGTAGCATTTCCGGCATCTACATCGGCTTGAGTATATACCCCTAATCTTCGGTAACCATAAAAACTATTTAAGTTCTCACCAACACGGATAACACTATTAGCACCGCCTACCCAGCTATTCATCTGAATATCGGCATTGTTCTCACCTAATTTCAATACCTTATTTTTATTGTAATTGGCATTAAGTGAAGCATTCCAGCTAAAGTCTTCCTTATTGATAATTGTTCCCTTAATCATAATGTCTAGACCCTGATTTTGCACAGATCCGATATTTTTCATCACTGTACTAAATCCTGATGCGGTTGGAATTGGCGCATCCAGGAGCAAGTCGGTCGTTTTCTTATGATAGAAAGACACATCAAAATTTAAACGATTTTGAAATAAGCCCAATTCAACTCCAGCATCAACCTGAGCGGTTTTTTCCCATTTCAGATTTGGATTCGAAATAGAATTCACAAAGGAATATGGAGCTCTTGAATTGTTTAGCAATATCGTTCCGGCATCAACAATTGCCAGGGACCTGTACGGATCAATCTCCGAGTTACCTGTTAATCCGTAACTTGTATGGACCTTTAAATTGCTAACTGTGGTATTGTCTTTCAGAAAGTCCTCATTCGACACATTCCATGCGAAACCAGCAGATGGGAAGAAAGCATATTTATTATTCTTACCGAATTTGGATGATCCATCATAACGTCCTGTAATTGTCGCCGAGTAACGATCGTTATAGGAGTAAGCTGCTCTTAAGAAATAGGAATTCATAGCCCATTTGTTCCAGCTAGACCCTGGTGTCGATGGTGTAATTCCAATTCCCATATTATTATACTCATAAGCATCGTCGAAAAAGCCTTCGGTTCTAGAACTATTGAAGTCGTAAGTTCTTTCTTGCCAGGATAAACCTGCCATAGCATTAATGCGGTGTTTATCAAATTGCTTATTATAGGTAAGATAAGTCTCTTCTTGCCAATACAGGGTATTGGTATTGTTCATTTCAGCCCAGCCATTTGGTCTAGAGATATTATTCAAGGTAATGGAAGAATAGCCTTTATACGCTTTTTTATGATTATCTATCCCCAATTGTGTCTTAAGATCCAAACCATCGGCCAAATGAAATGTTAGTGCCGCATTACCAAATATCTGTGTATTATAACGCATCCTCTTTTGCAAATCTAGAATAGACACCGGATTAGCCATTCCTTCAAACCCTAATTTGTCTGAAACAGTCGAAGATGATGAAAATGTATATTGTCCATTTTTATCGTACACAGGATACCAAGGAAGCATTTCAATCATGGTACGACGTGCCTCCTGTCCGCCACCATCTTCTGGTGTATAACGTCCCCAAGTATGGTTAACGGTTAAATTAATCGCCGTAGACAGCCAAGAAGTTGGTTTAGCATCATAGGCCATTTTTGCATTTACCCGTTTATTCCAGGTATTATTCATTACACCTTGTTGATCGGTATAATTTAAGAAAGCCCCAACAGATGATTTATCATCGCCTTGTTGTACACTTAACTGATGATTATGTGAAATGGCTGTACGCGTTGCTTCACGCTGCCAATCTGTATTATACAAAGGGTTACCATTGGCATCAAAATAGTTAGGATCATTAAACCAGGTCTTTTTATCCAAGGACCAGGATTTTCCTTGATACTTATTTTCATTTTCCAAGCCGATCATAAAGGCATCTACCCATTCCTGTCCATTCAATAAATCCATATACCGTTGAACAGAGCTTACACCAGCTGAACCTTGATAGTTAATTGTTCTGGATCCATCTTTATTTCCGCGTTTTGTCGTTACTAAGATAACCCCGTTTGCACCACGTGCACCGTAGATCGCTGCCGAAGATGCGTCTTTCAATACCTCGATATTCTCGATATCATTCGGATTTAACAACTGAAAGTCTTCCATCACAACCCCATCCACGACATACAGTGGATTGGATGATGAATTGATTGTGGCCACACCACGAATGACCACACGGTTCGCATAAGCACCAGGTTGGCTCGAATTAGAAAAGATATTAACCCCCGAAGCCTTACCTCTTAAGTTATCCAAGGGACTAAAGTTCTGATCTTTGATCATGTCGGCTCCTTTAACCATAGCAATGGAACCTGTTACATCAGATTTACGCATTGTACCATAACCCACAACGACAACTTCGTCCAATTGGCTCTGATCATCATCCAATTGTACAGAAACAGTTGCCCCGGAAACAGTGACTTCTTTGGCTTTATAACCAATGGAAGAAACCACCAATACATCCCCCGCTTTAGCATCCAATGTAAAATTACCCAAAGCATCAGATTGTGTGCCCTTTGAAGTACCTTTAACGGCGATGTTAACTCCTGAAATTGGTTTTCCAGTAGCATCCAATACTTTTCCTTTAACTTGCTGCTGCACATGGTTTACTTCTTTTACGAAGGATTTTCCATCGTAATTGGCTGAAGTTCCGACCGCGGCATTGACTTGTTGGAAAGTACCAGCAATGACAGCCAATGAGAAAAATAACTTTGATTTTTTCCCAAGCTGCGCAAGTGATTTTACGTCAACTTTGCTCATATTAATAGTGATTTGGTTTATAAAAACGTTTTAGCAAAAAGATACTTAGAACGTCTAGTTTAATTTAGTTTCCCTTAATTGATAGTTTTAAAATCGATCTACTTTCTTAAAATTGCCTGCTATATTCCATTGCTTTCACTTAACAGAAAACGTCTGGGTTCAAATGTCTATGGTATTATTGCCGCATAGAATTTGCAATAAAGTCTGCTAAATCGCTTTTGCTTTTGTTGTAAAATTTTTTGGTTTCCCTATTTTGGTTTTTTAATTGCTTTTTTTCGATTACTTATTGGTTCATTAATTGTTTATTCGTTATTGTTTTCCTTTTTGGTTATTCTTTCTTGGTTTTAACGTGCTATTCAGGTGGAAAGATAGCACTTTAATTTTACAGGGGAAAGATTTATTTTCAAAACCTTTCCCCTGTAAACTAAATATTTCCTTTCTTCATCTCGTTAATCGCATAATCGACAGATCGTGCCGAAAATGCCATATAGGTCAATGAAGGATTTTGTGTTGATGTCGAGGTCATACTTGCACCGTCTGTGACAAAAACGTTTTTCACAGCATGCATCTGATTCCATTTATTCAATACCGAAGTTTTCGGGTCGTGCCCCATACGTGCACCGCCCATTTCATGGATATCCAAACCTGGAGCCTGCCAGTGTGAATCCGGGCGAATGTTTGTGAAGCCAGCATCCGTAAACATCTCCGTCATGACAGCGATGTAATCCTTTTTCATTTTTTCATCATTCTCATCATAATCGACAGCAATTTTTAACAATGGAATACCCCAGTCATCTTTCTTACTGCTATCCAATGAAACCATTCCTGATTCTTTGGGTATCGTTTCACCCATCATGTGAGATCCAACCTGCCAAACACCTAATTTAGGATTCAACAAATTGTTCTTCAGATCTAGCCCTAAACCCGAACGATCCGACTCTTTACTACGCGAAGCTCCGAAACCGGCGGCATAGCCCCTTAAAAAGTCCGTTTCCTGTTTGTGCAAGTTTCTGAAACGTGGAATATACCCTCCACCTGCGGGATTCCGCCCTTCGGCCGTAAAATCCAACATCCCTTCATACTCTGCATAAATGCGTGCACTATAGTTGTGAAAGGCAACATATTTTCCGAGCACACCACTATCATTACCCAAACCATTTGGAAAACGGTTCGATTTAGAATTCAATAAGATCAAATTCGTATTGATTGCAGCCGCATTGACAAAAATCAGTTTGGCATAAAAATCAATTTCCTCTTTTGTATTGGTATCAATAACACGTACACCCACTGCCTTTCCCTTTTGTTCATCATAGAGAATCGAATGAACAACTGAAAATGGGCGTAGCGTCATATTTCCGGTTTTGGCCGCCCAAGGAATTGTCGTTGCATTGGAACTGAAATATCCACCAAAAGGACATCCTCGCTGACAAAGTACGCGATTCTGACACTGTACACGTCCTTGTTCGATGTGAATCTGATTTGGTTTAGATAAGTGTGCACAACGTGCTGAAATCACTTTGCGCTCCGGAAATTTCTTTTGGACGCTTTCTTTAAAATACTTCTCGACAATATTTAAGGGGTACCCTGGCAGAAACTCGCCGTCTGGCAATTCAGGAAGTCCATCGTGATTACCTGCAATACCGGCAAATTTTTCGACATAAGCATACCAAGGTGCTAAATCAGCATAACGTATCGGCCAATCTACTGCAAAACCATCTCTCGCTGGCCCTTCGAAATCAAAGTCAGACCAACGTTGCGTCTGTCTCGCCCATAATAACGACTTGCCGCCAACTTGATAGCCTCTGATCCAGTCAAAAGGTTTCTCTTGAATATAAGGGTGTTCCTTGTCTTTTACAAAAAAATGGGCTGCATCTTCATGGAATGCATAACATTTGCTGACAATCGGATTTTCTTCTTTTACTTTGAAAGGCATTTCATTCCGATGTTCAAACTCCCAAGGCATCATATTGGTGGTTGGGTAATCCTTGATATGTTGCACATCACGTCCGCGTTCCAAAACCAATGTTTTCAAGCCCTTCTCGCACAACTCTTTTGCGGACCAACCGCCACTAATTCCCGAACCGATCACGATCGCATCGTAGGTTCTGTTTTTTTCACTGTCAATATTTAGATTTGCCATGTGCTATTTATGCCTTAACTTTTACCGCACCATTGTACGGACCCGGAATAAGTTTATAGATCACCTTATTCTTCATCACGTATTCTGAGTTCATATACCCCTGAATTGCACGCGATTTGAAGGTCTCAAAAAAAGCCTTCTCGTCGGTTTGGTCTTTTAACCCCGCCAAAGTGGTCTCAGTCTCTTTGTTATTTTTTAAATTCAACTGTTTTCGCAACTTGTTGAAACCAGCGACAAATTTAGCCTGATTTTCTGGCGACTCACAGTCATCTACCATTTTGATGACGAAAAGATGCAGGTTCAGATCCTTTCCTCCCGGTGTATCCGATTTCGGAATCAGGATGTTAGCCAGATCGCCCAAAAATTGCTCATCTTCCGCCGAAATCTTCAGCTTATTTAATACAATTGATGCACCTCCATCATTCAGACAGGACGACAAAATTGTCAGTCCGCCAGCTATAATGAAAAATTGCTTTATTGCGGTTCTACGGTTCATAATCAGAGTTCCCTTTACAATTCGGTAATATTACATATATCCGAATAAAAATACAAATGCTAAAACGATTAAATTATTTTACAACCCTCAAATCCATTGCGCCAACAGGGCTTTCGCCTCAGATAAGTTTTCCACAATGTTATCAACAGCTGTTAGTCTAGCACGTTCTACCTCTTGCTTCGTAACTGCAATCAACTGCGTCCCTGCTCCCAATGCCGATGTACTTCCTGTTGACGTATCCTCAATAGCCACACAGCGGTCGGCTGGTAGACCCAGATGTGTCAATGCCAAACGATAAGGTTCCGGATTGGGTTTTGGCAGCTCCACACACTCACGCGTGACAAAAAACTCAAAATAATCCAAAAGCTCGTGCTTGCCCAAAACAGTATCGACTGTGCTTCTATAACTCGAGGTCACAAGCCCAATACGGATATCTTCTGCTTTCAAAAAAGCTAAAATTTCTCGTGCTCCAGGCATCAATTCAATATCGCTCATATTAGAATCGGCATAAGCCGCACGTGTACGCTTCCACATATGTTCTTCCGTCACGTCGTAGCCATAGTCCTCGGTAAGACGCTTGACATTATGTGCTAAAGTATGTCCAGCAAAATCGCGAATCCAATCTTCATAGTTGATCTGAAGGTTAAATTCCTGTTTTAATATAGGTGCCCAGTTTTTGAAATAGAAATATTCCGAATCAATTAACGTACCGTCCAGATCGAACAATACCGCCTGTATTTTATTCATAGTGTTAAAGATACACAAGTAGGTGGAAAAATCCTATTAAATGACGCCACAATAGGCCGAATTTGAAAACCTCCCATGATAAGTATCCCAAAAACCGATGTAGACATGATAATCAAATTTATCCTTTCTAAATGTCGCGATGTCAACCGTACACTCCCCCTGCGCTGCGTCCGCGACGGCCATTTTGAGGTCGCCCTCCCGATCTAAACTGACTAAGGCCACATTTAATTTAAACATGCTATCCCTGTATTTTGGGTTCGGTATCCACGATAATTTCAACAGATCATCTTCCCAGCGAGCCTGAACACCTTCGGGTGACACGAGCTCCCCGACAAATACCTGCACTTTTTCCATATTAATAACTGGTTTATTTTCGACATCCACATCAAGCGCATTTTTGAAAATATGCTGCTGTGCAAGTTGAAATTTCCCTCGTCCGGAGTTTTTAGTTTCTTCAAATTGATACCCAAAGTTAACAATAGGCTTTATCCAGCCACAAAACTTACTTACCAATTTTATTTTCTGACGATGAGCCAATTGCGCGGCAGTGGGTGGTTTGGTACTTTTCTTCCTCGCCCCCCGTATAACACATTTTCCATTGAGATTGTAGCCATATACTGAACCTACTTTACCTCGAAATCCACCATTTGGACCATCTTCTAATATTGCCATTTTTTAACCTTTTTATTGTAATTGCGGGATCTATTTTACACCCTAACAAATAATAGTTATCGATGTTTCACTTAGTTTAGCAATAAATTAGAATTTAGCTAGGTTTAAGTTAGGGTTTATTTAGGTTATACCTAAACAAACCCTAACTAAACCCTAAGCTAACCCTAACTAAACCCTATGTAAATAGTTACTTTGATAGTATGTACAAAAGCAGTTGTTTTCCTTCATTTTTGGATAAGCTTTGGACATTTATTAAGTTTGTTGTGGTAAACGAAAACTAATGTATACCGAGTATGAATGCACGACAAGCTTTTAGAAGATAGCCATTACGTTCGTTAGCATAGCGCATTCCGGCCAAGTGTAGGTAATTCACAAATAGCATATAGTACTTTCTAATACCGCCTCAAACGTTCACGCGATGAAAACCGAGCTCATGGGTTCGCAAGAAATCTGAAAGCTTCATTGCCTTAAAAATTTATATCATGAAAATAATTGCAATCGGTCGCAATTACATCGACCACGCGAAAGAGCTCAATAATCCAGTCCCAGAGAATCCCATTATATTTTTAAAACCTGATACTGCGGTATTAAAGGATAACAAAGATTTCTATTACCCGGAATTCTCCAAAAATATTCAGTTCGAAACCGAAGTTGTCCTCCGGGTCTGTAAAGAAGGGAAACATGTCACCCCAAAATTTGCATCAACATACTTCGATGCTGTCGGCCTGGGAATTGACTTCACCGCAAGGGATGTACAGCAAGAACTAAAAGCAAAAAGCCTTCCCTGGGAATTGGCAAAAGCATTTGACCATTCTGCAGTGATAAGCAACTTGATTCCTAAAGAAGAGCTTGCAGATGTGAACTCGATTGAGTTCTCCCTGCAGCAAAATGGGCAAACAGTTCAGCAGGGAAATACCAAGGACATGATTTTCTCCTACGAAGATCTGATTGTGTATACCTCCAAATTTATTACCCTCCGCAAAGGGGACCTCATTTACACGGGTACGCCTGTTGGTGTCGGCTCTGTAGCCATCGGCGATTTATTGGAAGGTTTCATCGGCGAACAGAAGATGTTTAGCTGTAAAATTAAATAAGCTGGGACATCTTATGACAAAAAAAAGAATAGCATTACTGGCCCTCCTCACTTGTATGGCAGGCCTAAGCCAAGGGCAAGATATTATCAAAAGCCGCAATTATCCACAAAACTATTTTGTACGGCCCATGGACATTGCGCCGCAGGCTTCAGGATCGTTCGGCGAATTGCGCGCAACGCATTTCCATGGTGGAGACGATTACCGGACACAACAACGCATCAATATTCCTGTGCATGCAGCGGCGGAAGGTTTTGTATCCCGCGTCAGGGTACAGATAGGTGGTGGTGGTAATTATGTTTATATTGATCACCCCAATGGTTACACCTCGGTATACATGCACCTAGAAAGTTTCAATTCGGATCTTGCTAAAATCATCAAAGATGAGCAGTACAAGCAGAAACGTTTTGATGTCGATGTATTCCTCAAACCAAATCAGGTCCCGGTGAAAAAAGGCGAGTTTATTGCAAATTCGGGCAATACAGGCGGGTCTGCAGGTCCACATCTTCATTTTGAAATCCGTGACACAAAAGCGCAGCTACCCCTCAATCCACAATTGTTCGGGCTGCTCTTTCCGGATGGTGTAAAACCGATCATCCGCGGCATGACGGTCTATGATTTAGGCTCCGAACTGTTTGATGAAAATACGCCCCGCAGGCATCAAACCATCAGATCTGTTGGTAGCGGCAATTATAGTTTAGCAACAAACGCCCCTATCTCTGTGAATGGCACCTTTGGGCTAGGCATTAACACGGTTGATAAACGCAGTGGTATCTCATTTACGTATGGTGTCTACTCGATCGAACTTTTCTTGGACAACAAAAACATCAGTACGGTGTTGTTTGAATCAATCCCTTTTGATCAGACCCGTGCGATCCAGTCTTACGTCGACTACCCCTACTTAAAAAAGTCCGGTGTACGCGTTCAAAAAAGTTTTAAAGACCCAAACAATCCGATCAACATCTATAAACACCTGGACAACCTGGGAAAAATCGAATTGAAAGACAATGAGGTGCATGAGGTAAAATATGTTGTCAAGGATGTTCAAGGGAATACGAGCGAATTGAATTTTAAGGTGCAGAATAACCCTTCACTTTCCATCAGCCGTACAGGTGCTACAGGCCTCAAAATGTTCCACTATGCTGACGAGAACAAATATGAAGCGGAGAATGCTCGGGTTTATATGAGCAAAAATATATTGTATGACGACCTTTACTTCAATTATTCGCAGGGAGCAAAACCTGCAAAGGGCTACTCAGCAATGCACTATATCCACAACGCTTATACACCGGTCTTCGGATATTACAAGCTCATGATCAAACCAGACTACAGCTTGTCTGAAAATCTTTATGACAAGGCTTTGATTGTTTCCTCCGACGGTGGAGCACAGGGAGGTAAATATGAGAACGGTTGGGTCGTGGCCAATGTACGCGAGTTTGGCGGTTTTTATGTTGCTGTTGACACCATTGCACCGAATATTGTGGCACGTAACCTGACCGATGGAAAGAATGTGAGTGGACAGCAATCCATTGACTTTACAATCAGCGACAATCTCTCTGGAATAGATACTTTTGACGCTTATATTGATGGAAAATGGGCCTTGATGAAATATGACCCTAAAACGAGACATATCTGGCACGACTTCGAACCCGACTTAAGCAGTGGCCGACATGCGTTTAAACTCGAAGTGAAAGACAACAAAGGGAATTTAAAGACATACGAAGCTTCTTTTATAAGGTAGATCCCTAATTTTTAGCAATAAATCAGGG
The DNA here is from genome assembly GCF_002337775.1 of Sphingobacterium sp. UBA1897. Taxonomy (NCBI): domain Bacteria; kingdom Pseudomonadati; phylum Bacteroidota; class Sphingobacteriia; order Sphingobacteriales; family Sphingobacteriaceae; genus Sphingobacterium; species Sphingobacterium sp. UBA1897. The sequence goes on along the minus strand of NZ_DDGR01000018.1, from coordinate 461,190 downwards.
GGTTCAAGAGATTAATCGTATCTTAATCGACTAAATACAATGTAATATGGCAACACTAGAAATAGGACAGAAAGCACCGGATTTCAGTGCAAAAAATCAACATGGTGAAACAGTCCATCTTTCAGATTTTAAAGGGAAAAAAGTTATTTTATATTTTTATCCAAAAGACAATACACCAGGTTGCACCACGGAAGCCTGTAATTTCAGAGACAATTATCAGTCTTTGAAAAAAGATGGTTTTGAAATCATAGGCGTAAGTGTGGACAGCGAAGCATCGCACCAAAAATTCATCAGCAAACATGAGCTTCCTTTTCAGCTGCTTGTAGATGAAGACAAGAGCCTTGTAGAGGCCTATGGTGTATGGGTCGAAAAGAACATGTATGGCAAAAAGTATATGGGCACAGCACGTACCACTTTTGTGATTGATGCAGATGGCATTATCCAACATATCATCAAAAAAGTAGATAACAAAAATGCGTCCCAGCAGATCCGTGATTTAGGCATTTAAAGAATACCTCTTATCAAGAATCTTATATCTAAAATCTAAAACTAATATCTATATTTGCCACTTATGAGCAAACAGACAGACGACTTTTTCAAAAGTGTAGTATCACACGCGAAGGAATACGGTTTTGTATTTCAATCGAGCGAAATATATGACGGATTAAGTGCCGTCTACGATTATGGTCAATTGGGTTCGGAATTAAAAAACAACCTAAAGACTTATTGGTGGAAATCCATGGTGCAATTGCACGAAAACATTGTTGGTATTGATGCCGCAATTTTCATGCACCCAACAACATGGAAAGCATCTGGTCACGTTGATGGTTTTAACGACCCAATGATCGACAATAAGGATTCAAAAAAACGTTACCGTGCCGATCAATTGATCGAAGATAAGATTGCACGTTATGAGGCAGATGGTAAGACAGCTGAAGCTGCTGCCCTATTAGACGCTTTGAATACCGCATTGAATGCAGACGATTTAGCTGGACTGAAAACCATCATTGAAGAACATAATATCGTATGTCCGGTTTCAGGCACCAAAAATTGGACTGAAGTACGTCAATTTAATTTGATGTTTGCAACCCAAATGGGTGCTATGGCAGATGGAGCTGATCAGGTTTACCTTCGTCCTGAAACCGCACAAGGTATTTTCGTCAACTTCCTGAACGTTCAAAAGACAGGACGTATGAAAATTCCTTTTGGTATCGCCCAAATTGGTAAAGCTTTCCGTAACGAAGTAATTGCCCGCCAGTTTATCATGCGTATGCGCGAATTCGAGCAAATGGAAATGCAATTTTTCTGCCGCCCGGGTACTGAATTGGAATGGTATAACAAATGGAAAGAGACACGCTTGAAATGGCATTTGGCATTGGGCTTCGATTCATCAAACTACCGTTACCACGACCACGATAAATTAGCGCATTACGCAAATGCTGCAGTTGATATTGAATTCAACTTCCCATTCGGATTCAAAGAAGTTGAAGGTATCCACTCCCGTACAGATTTTGACTTGAAACAACATCAGGAATTTTCTAAAAAGAAAATGCAATATTTTGATCCGGAGATCAATCAAAACTACATTCCATATGTCATTGAAACTTCAATCGGATTGGACCGCCTTTTCTTAACTGTATTATGTAACTCTTTGGTAACAGAAGATCTTTCTACAGCAGAAAAACAAGATTCGCGCGTTGTATTGAAATTTCCACCAGCATTGGCACCGGTAAAAGCTGCAATTTTACCATTGACCAAAAAAGATGGTTTACCAGAAAAAGCACGTGAGATCCTAAATACACTAAAATTGGATTACAACGTTCAATATGACGAAAAAGATGCCATTGGAAAACGTTACCGTCGTCAAGATGCAATCGGAACACCAATCTGTATCACAGTCGATTACGATTCATTGGAAGACAACACCGTAACCATCCGTCACCGTGATACGATGGCACAGGAACGTGTTGCCATTGCCGATCTTGAAAAAATATTGAATGACTTGGCTGGTTGGAATACCTTGCTAAAAAAATTGATATAGCCAATATGCTATCACAGAAAAGGTGTCCATTGCTGGACACCTTTTTGTTTTAATAGATGTAGGGCGGCTAGATGCTAAGTACAATAACTGTGCTAGTATTCTATCACAATATGATCGTCCCACTGTTCATTCTTCACGATCTGAAAACCCAAATTCCCATTGGCAGTCTCCAGCAATTTGCCCTTAAACTGTATTTGAACATTATTTCGGATTTCGCTTTCCAGTTCAAATGTACGCAGCAATTTACCTTCCTTGAAAACTTGGAACTGATATTTAATAGCGGTATTGTTGAGATAATAGCCCATAAATTGGTTGAACGAAAAACTTTGATCAGCTGCCGTAAAATGTGGGATAACCGTCAAAAGACTTTCATCAACCTGGTCGTTACTATGCGTCATAAAAGGATAATAATGAAACACAGGATGAAGCTGCTTCACCTGAATACTATCAATTGCGCTCAGATCTTCGCTGTCTGTAAAAGTCAACTTGACCTCACTGTAGATCCGACTTAAGTTTAGGACCCGTTCCATAGCCCCTTTAACCTCAAAGGTATCCCGGCTAGCAAATAACTCTGCAGATTGTTCTGAAAAAGCATTCGTCGCATAAAAGTGCTCAAAATCCACCGCCCCTGCCAGGATCAGCGGCAATGTCGAATTTTTAGCAATCAGACTTAGGTAATAGGTTCCGTTCGGCAATTCAACATCGAAAGCTTCCTGCGAATTAAGTACGCCCGATTTGATCATAGCCTTCGATTTTGCATCAAACACATGGTAGTAAAATTTGCTAGGCAAAGCGGCCGGGTTGACTTGTCCGTAAACCATCAAGTTATCCATCTTGAATGTACCAGTCGTTGGGCTGTAACCCGCTCCTCCATCCCTGCTACCGGCAAATAATGAAATTTTCAACCAGAGCTCCTTGCTGTTGCCAAACGAAATATCTGCCAATGATGCACTCACAGGGATTTTGGCTGAAAGTGACACATTCGATGGATAATTGATTGTATCCGAGAGCATCAAAAAACTATTCCCCTTATCCAGGGAATAACTCAAAAGCAGTGCCCTTGGTCCTGTACTCGAACTATTGCAATCAAAGGTCCAGCTACCCAGCGAATGAATACCTGTGGCAGGGATTTTGACTAGGATCTCTTTACCACCTTTGAAACTAATGGCTTTTCCCGTTGCAGGCCAACCGCCTAAAAAATCATAGTCTGTCTTTCCATTGTTGTAATCGATCACAACGGCATCATCAAGTGCATTTTCGGGAACAACATCGCTGTTATCAAAGGTCCAATGATACAGCAATTCGTTTTCGGAAGAAGCTCCGCTCAGCGCAGCTCGTTTTGCCGTGGTTGATTGTTTTTTTAGAGGAGTAACAATCGCTTCAAAATCCTTGACTTTGAATTTTACCGCATGAATTGTTTCATCGTTTTCATCGGGAAGTTTTGCATGCTTTTTGCACGAAGGCAATGCGGCTAAAACCAGGATGAATACACATGAAAGAATTCCCCAAGTTGACTTGGATTTTCTTTTCATAAATATAAATGATTTATAAGTTAATTAACCGGCAGATTAAAATTAACTTATAAATCATTTCACTCCAACAGTATAACTAAAAAGTTACAATCGTTTTCTCACTTTTGCAAGTGGTCTCTTTATCTATTTTTTGAACGTATATCTTTCCAGAAGAGGTTGTTAATTTCATTTTGAGCACATTATTCACCCCTGTTGGACGTACATACTCCCCATTAAATTCGTCCCATTCATAAATCGGATTCCCCTCTTCATTCAACCAGATATAGTTATAACGCGTATCGACTTTATCTTTTACCGTCAATTGTACTGTGTTTTTCTTCTTGTCGATTTTAACCTGAATATTCTTTGGCTTATCAATTTCGTCCAATGTGTTGATGTAAACTTTTGTTTTCTCGGAAACCCGGTCATCCCAAATACCACGGACGAGGTACACTTTTGACTCCACAATATTTTGCAAAAAAATATTATTGCCCGTTTCTTCCCAAAATCCTGTGGCGGCATCATACCAGCGATATTCAAGTCCGGCAATAGGATGCTTTACTGTAAGCACCTGAGCACCACCATAACAGGTTTCCAATGTATCGCCCCATCTGGTCGATGGTATCGCTAAATCAATCAATTTTACCTGATTAAATGTCCATACAACCGAGTCTCGATGGTTGACATAGGATGGATTACGTAATAGATTTGTCGTATCTTGAATCATCACCTTCAACGTATTCGCTCCAACGCTTAGCATTCCCGGATCGAGGTAAATCGAGTCAATGTCGGTCGCAATTGTTTGATCATTCAACAACCAGGACATTTTAAAGGTGTTCGGAGAAGGTTTTGCCAAACGTAGCGAAAACTTCTGAACACTATCTAAGGTAATCGGCTTATCGAGGGCAGGTTTTACCTGAATAAATGGACTTGACTTCTTCTTGATGGAAGCAACAAATTGCTCTTGACAAACGGGACAAAATGGAGCTACCAGGTATTGCATTTTACAATATTCATGTGGTCTAAACCAGTTAGAGGGCGAGCCTTTACCACCATAAGAGTAAATACCAACTCCGTCTTTTCCAAGCCAGTATTTCCAGGGGACCTGCTTTACATCTGCCGATTGTGAGCGATTTACAGACTCAATGGCATATTGATTACCAGCCCAATACTCATCCGCAAGCTGGGCAAAGGAATGTCCAATTTCGTGCACCGCGATGTCATTGCTCTTAAAATTAACCGTAGAAGTTGCCCATTTTCCTCCTGAACCACCATAAAATGGGGAATTGACCAGCACAACGACCTGTGTATAATTTGGGGTATGCATTTTCAAGACCTCTTCAATACGATCATTTTTCTGCGGTACAACCAAACGATGTAAACCACCATTGTCAAAGCTGCTTCCAAAAATCGTGTTCGGATGAGCAATCGGAACAGCATGATCCCGTGTAAACTTATTGTAACGTGGGGGATATTTACTCAGATCGGTTTCACCATGCACACAGTCACCCGCTTTGCAGTCGTGCACTGCACCAGATTCCTCGGAGATCGTACGAATAGCAAACACATTAAAAAAACTGCTGTATTGTTTGAAGGGTTCGATCGAGAAAAAATAGTTGGTAAACTGCTTGGCATCGGCAGCGTAATCATCCAGCTGTGCTTTGGTGTAACCGTCCCCCAAAATGACCAAATTGACAATATGCTTATCCGTTCCTTGGTATTGCAGCGTATCGATCTTAAAAAGAGAAGATTGGGCCCGAAGCTGCAGCGCAGATATACATAAAACTAGGAGTGCAATAAATAGATTTTTATTCATCGGAATGGTTATCGTTAGAACTCAAAAATACCATTTTAGCACCTGCTATTTTTAAATTTTATTGACGAGTCTTTCTCCGATATTGTCAACAAAACCATTCTTCCGATTTCCGTGGAGGGGAGCCCACCAAAAATCAACGGTATGAGGATCCAGCTATAGCTCGGAAATCTCCATAGACTATTCCATTAAACGGCATAGTAACATCCGCCAAACAACCTAGTCGCGCATACGATGTTCCTGTACATATTCACTCGGCGACAGTTTGGTTATTTTCTTGAACACCCGATTGAAATTGACAACATTGTTAAACCCTGTTTTAAAAGCGATATTAGAAACACTTTCCGAAGATTCGTCAATCAACATTTTACAGGCGCGTTCAATCCGGATTTCATTGAGGAAGGTAACATAGGTTTTCCGGGTATGTTTCTTAAAATACTTGCAAAATGCGTGTGGTGTCATGTGTGCTACCGCTGCTATATCTTCCAAGGAAATCTTGTCTCCAAAATGCTGGAAAGTATATTGGAATATTTCATTGATTCGCAATCCTTCGGCATCTGAGAACTTCTTTTGTGGAATACCTGTATACAGCGAAGTCCATTGATCTACTTTTTTACTTAAAAAATTAATCAGCTTCACAAACGAGAGGAGACGATCTATGCCCGCACTCACGTTAATCTGTACAAATTTTTCTTTCAACGCGACGGAATGCTCCGCATCCAATTTTTTACTGACGTTGATGTGTTCCAGGAAATACTTAACATCATCGAATTCAGGGAAATCCAGAAAGGGTTTAAAATGTTCGTAGTCGAAAAAAATATGGATGGCATGAATGCCATCCCTTATATCTTCCCCCGTTTTGAACATATGCGGTTCATCCGCATCAACGATATAGATCTCGTCCTCTTCAAAACTATGTGTAAAGTTGCCAATCATAAAGGTTCCCCGCCCTTTCAGGATGTAGGTCAGTTGGATTTCCTTGTGTCGGTGATAGTTGCTATAGAATGAAGGCAGAATGTCTTCCTGCACACAAATAGATCCTTGGTAAACAACCGGAACTGTAAATTGAACGACTTTCATTATGTATTGAAATAACAAATATTAAACAGTTAATTCAAATGTAAGATTTTTTAAGACAATAATCGTTAATTTTTAGCAAGAAATTCCTTTACCTTTCCTAAAAACTGTGGCATTGCTGGATCCTCACCACTCAAGGATAAAATTTGGAAGGTCTGCGGATTTATCCATAGATAACTTGGCGTACGATCTATACCAAAATCATTTTCCATCGTTGCCTGGTCATTATAATTCAAAAAGTAGCTCTGCTTCCCTAGCGCCAGCTCCTTACTTGATTTGATCCATTTATCCAGATCCTTATCCAGCGAAAAATAGATAACCCTTACCCCCATAGCGTTCAATTGAGATTCTTTTTTCCGTAACATCTCCATATCGGCCTTGCTATTTGTATTGGAAGTTCTCCAAAACGCGGCAATCAGCATTTTAGCCTTTGAAATATTCTTTAAATTCAAACTATCCCGTTCTACATTCATCGGGCTAATAGCAGGAAATACAGGCATATTTTCATAGAAGTCTTTCACCCTATCGACCTTTTCGCGGGCAAATTTAAAATAAGGATGCTTCTGCAAATCCGTATTAAAACTCAGCAATGCGGCATCGAATTTTTTATAATTCGTCTGATCCAAGGAGATGTATTTAAAAAAATAAGGCAATACTAAGGATGAACGGTGGGTACTATCGAGAATAAAATCGGCGTATAGTGTGCGTGGATTAAATGCGGCATTACCGCTTAAGCGCTGTATTTCATCCACTGTTTTCTCATAGGAACCATCATTTCTTGCAGCCATCGAAGGCAACTGACTCTCCAGCTGCCTTACCCGTTGGCTTTTATTTGCTGTTTTATTTTTTTCCTCCTCTTCACGCTGTTTATAGTTCGCATTGAACTGTATGAAATCCTTGGCATTCTGCGAAGAGGTTGTCAAGGTAAACTTACCCTGATTTTCACTCAGATCATAGTCACTCCCGCCTTCGACAAATAATGTATAGGCCTCCATACCCTTTATCTGAATATCATAAAATCCGGCCATGGCTAGTTCGCCTTCCAAAACAAATTGCCCATTAGCAACCTGTGTTTTTACAAATTGCTGCAGTTTATTGTCGTGATCGACGAGGCTCACCTGAGTCCCGTCCCCGGCAGTGGTTTTTCCAGTTATCTTATAGCTAAAGCTATTCAATAAGGCGGCTGTCTTCGCCGATTCGGACTTTTGGATACAGGCTGTCGTACCCAAGGCCAGCACAGAAATCAAGCAAAAATATTTAACGAACTTCATAATCTTTATAGTTTCCGTTTTCAAATAGACGAAGCTTTCCTTTTTTACCTTTAATCTGCACGGCGGAAACCTTTCCATTTTCCCATTTGATGTCTACGGTATAGTTTCCACGGGTTTTAAGTCCCTTAACTTCACCCTTTGACCAGGCTTTAGGCAGAGCAGGTAATAGATGGATATAACCATTGTGGCTCTGTATCAACATCTCGGCAATCCCGGCTGCACCGCCAAAGTTTCCGTCTATCTGAAAAGGCGGATGCGCACAGAACAAATTAGGGTAGGTACCTGCCCCGACTCCCTGATAGGTTGTTTCATTGGTAAAAGCAGGTTTAAGCAACTGCCTTAGAATTTCGAGTGCATGATCACCATCCTGTAATCTCGCCCAAAACAATATTTTCCAGGCTCTAGACCAGCCGGTTCCTTCATCGCCACGTACAGCTAAAGTCTTACGTGCTGCGTCAGCCCATTCAGGTGTCGTCTGTGGCGAGATAAATGCCGCAGGATACAGACCATATAAATGCGATACATGCCGATGTTTAGGTTCAACTTCCTGATAGTCCTCGAGCCATTCCATCACACGCCCCGATGGGCTAACGACTACAGGCGGAGGGATATCGTTCAGCTTCGCTTTCAAGGCATTGGCAAAACTATCTTTTGTCGCAAGAATAGAATCAGCTTGAATCACTGCCTGGTATAATTCCCGTACGATCTGGTTATCAATGGTAGGTCCCATCACAACCGCAGCAACTTTTCCATTGGCCATTCGGAAAGCATTTTCCGGCGACACCGACGGTGAAGTGACCCACCATCCTGTTTTAGGGTCCTGAACCAATGTATGATCGTAGAACTCTGCCGCTCCTTTGAGTATCGGATAAATCTCTTTGAGGTAATTTTTATCCCCGGTAAACAGATAATGTTCCCAGAGATGGTTACATAGCCAGCCTGAGGCCGTACTCGCTCCCCAGGAAGCCTGCTCACCCGGAGCGGAATACCCCCAGATATTCGTCATCATATAGACCACCCAACCCGGTGCGTTATAGTAAGCCTTTGCTGTCTGCTCGCCAGTTTTTGCAATCCGCTTTATCATTTCAATAAAAGGCTTATGATATTCGCTCAGGTTATTGACCTCCACGCCCCAATGATTCATCTGTGCATTGATATTGAGATGATAATCACCATTCCAAGGTGTATTGATCTGATTAGCCCATAGTCCCTGCAGATTTGGCGGCAGAGAATTTCTATTTTTAGGAGCAGCACTTGAAATATTCAAATACCTTCCATACTGATAATAAATTGTGGCCAGATCAGGGTCCTGAACTACATTTTTATAGAAATTGGCAATCCGTTCATTGGTAGGGATAGCGTTATTCGCCGGATTTCCAAACAAATTAAGATTTACCCGATTAAAGATTTTTTGATAGGCAGCAAGATGGTTTTTATATATTTTCTGTTCTTCAGCAGTTTTTGCTGCTGCAACAGCCGCTTTGACAACAGGTAAAGGATCCTTCCCATAATAGGAAGTACTTGCTGAGAAATAGACCGTGAGACCACCTTTTGCAGACACCTCTAAGGTTTTATCCTTTTTGCTGATCTGCAGATTTTTACCTTTAACCTGAATTAATCCAACGAATTTCAGATTTTTACCTCCTTTTCCATCAGGCAAAAATCCCTCGATCAGAATCCCATCGTCCAACAAGGTGTAACGGTCAATATTTTCCTGCCGCTGGAATGATATGCCTAACTGCTGTACCTCATCGTTATGTTGGTTCAATTGGATAATACCTACATTATTGTCAAAAGAAGTATAATAACGACGTTGGAACTGTTGTCCGTTTATCTTGAATGAAGTTTGTGCCGAGGCAGTCGCTAAGTCCAAGGAACGCTTGTACTCTTCGATCGTTCCCGCGGGCAATTTATAATCCAGCAAAAGGTCACCGAATAACTGATAACAGCCATAGGGAACCTTTGCACCATTACCAAAACCAGATCCCTTGCCTTTGGTCACAAAAGTTTCATTGACCAGTTTTTCGGCTTCATCATTTTTACCAGCTTTAAGCAGTGCCTGAATAGCTTCAACATTTTTGTAGGCTTCATAATTATTGGGATCTTCTGGACTGCCCGACCACATACTGATCTCGTTGAGCACGATCTTTTCCTGACTAGGATTTCCATCTGGCATCATGCCGATGAGTCCATTTCCCAATGGCAGAGTTTCTTCCCAAACCTTCGCGGGCTTATTATACCAAAGTACGAGTGGATTTTGTTGGGCAAAAAGCAACGTGGTATGACATATACATACCACGATAAACATTAAGAATTTATTTGCCATACAATTCAAATTCCGCTATGGCCAATTCATTGCCGTCGATAAATTGTTTTGGTTCAAATTTGATAAACTTGGTTGCACTGTTTGTATCAAAAAACACCTGTTGCAAAATTGGATTTGCCTTAATATTGGAAAACTCGCCCTCTTTAACAAGGGTCCATGTTTTTCCGTCGGTACTGGTTGATATTTTATAATGTGTTGGTGTCCCTATGTTCTTTCCATCCTGACGAGGAAGGAAGCCGATACCAGAAACAGGTTTGTCTGTAGCGACAACGATTACACCTTGATCGGCAACAGTCGCAAAAGTACCTGGTTTTCCGTCAGATATATAAGCATTATTATTGGATCTACCTGTCGAAATCTTAAATCCAGTCAGCTTTTTCACCTCTTTGGTATTAAATGCAAAAGGCTCGTTATACTCCTTGAACAATCCAAAATCACTGAGCGTAATCGCTACAGGAGCATAAACATGAAGACGTAATTTACTTGCAGTTTGAGGTTGCTCGAGTTTGATGAGGCGGTTTGCGCCGATACTTGTTGCTTTGGCCAAAGGCTTCCAGCTGTTATTTTCCCAACGTTCAATCGAAACACTATCGATACGTTGTCCCAACTTAATATTCTCTCTCAACTGAATAAGGTCGAACTTCGCTGGGGATTTTAATTTTATTTCCAATGTAGCCGATGTTTTGGAATCGTCTGTTGCCCAATAGCTATAGCGGTCGTTATCGATAATAAATGAAGTACCATAGGATTTTGAATCACCGTTACGGACATTGGATGCCGTGATGGTCGCTCCTTTGGCTAAATTGGTACGGAAAGTTTCCTTCACTTTTTTCCCAAAAGCCTGCAGCGACTTCACATCATTCTCATGTAATGTACCAGAAGGCATCGGTGCTAAGCCAAGATTCATGCATGCTCCTCTTCCAACGGATTTTAAATAGATCTCAAAAAGCTGATTTGGTGTTTTTACACGGCTATCTTGTTCTTCATGATAAAACCATCCCGGACGTTGTGGCACGTCACATTCAGCAGGTATCCAATATTTACCATTACGGTCACCTGTTTCGGCATTATGTGATTCTGTCGCTCCGGGTACAGCGACTTTTCCGTTTAAGCCAATCGGCGTAAATGTTGCCCATGAAGTTTCAGCAGCAAATCCTTTTTCGTTACCCACCCAACGCATATCGGGACCGATATCTGAGAAAATAACCGCTTCAGGCTGTAATTTTCGTACAATTGGCCAGGTTTTTTCATGCCACTCATAGTAAGTTGTTCGATCGATGATACGCTTTCCTTCATGGCCACCATAAAAGCCATCACCACCATTTGCTCCGTCATGCCAGGATGTAAACAAAGGGCCATAATTGCTCATCAATTCAGTCAGCTGCTGTCTGTAGGCTTCAGCATAGGCCGGAGTACCGTAACGTTCATCGTGACGATCCCAAGCAGAAAGATATACACCAAATTTCATCCCATTTCGATGGGTCGCTTGCATAAAATCTTTGACCATATCACCTTTTCCATTTTCCCATGGCGAAGAAGCGATACTATAGGATGTTGTCTTGGTTGGCCACAAACAGAATCCATCATGGTGTTTTGCCACACTAATTAAGCCCCTGAAACCACCCGCTGCCGCTGCCTTAGCAATTTGATTTGCATCAAAAGCCGAAGGATTAAACAATGAGGGCTGTGCATCACCATAACCCCACTCCTTATTTTGGAAAGTTGTCGGCGTATAATGAATCAAACAATACGTTTCCATCTCTTGCCACTTTAATTGACGCTCGGTTGGCAGAGCCCCGTAAGCTTTTAAAGTATCTGATTTGGCTACAGGCCCGCTGGAAAGTAAAATGGAGGATAACAAGATTGTCAACATAGTCTATATTTATGTTCTAGAAAATTAGGTTGTAAAGCCCTAAGATAAGAAGTTTTGCAAAATGCTGTATGTAACATTTGCGTACAAAACCGATCGATGCTCAGCTCCAACAGAATTTATCCCTAGGTCAAATCGTATTCTTTGTTCAAATCAATCGATTGATTAAAACAAGAATTCCAATTTATCAATGGTACTATTTACAGCCAGTTATTTAACTTTTTGTATATCTGCATAAGCGATTTTTTACTTTCAACACCAAAGAAAAACATGCTTTACCTCGATTGATATGTTATATCAACCCAAAACTATCCTTTTTTCACCCTAATTTCCCCAAAAATCAGATTCTTTCGCTTATCGGTCAAACAAAAATCATCCATCCGTTATTAATAGAGGATAAAGTAGTTAACAGCATTCAAATAGATGCTTCATTGGGCTATACTTGAGATTGGCATGATAATTATAAGTATAGGGCAGAAAAAGGAATGTTTTTTCTGAAAGTGTCTGTCTTTATTGACCAAAAAGAAACTTCAGGTTGTTTTCATGGTTTTTGATGCTGAAGAAATAATGAAAGTTTTATATTATTAAAAATGATTATGAGAGGTAATTTAATGATTTTAGCGGTTGCATTGGCGTTTTCAACAATCGCATGTAACACAACTGGAAAAAAAGCTGAGGCAACAGGTACTGGCGACACGGCTACTACCGTTCAAAAACCAAGCACAGTGGACAATACGTCTTTAGAAGGCACTTGGGAACTTAAATCCCTGACCACACCAGAAACTGCAGGAAAACAACTTAAGGATTTATTTAAGGACAAAGTTCCAACATTGACTTTCAATACAAAAGACCACAAAGTAGAGGGTAACAACGGCTGTAATGGTATTGGTGGAACCTATGAAAGTGAAAAAGGCAATTCGATCAAAATCGGTGATAAATTGGTTTCAACCATGATGCACTGTGAGAATGCGGCTTACAACGAATTTATGAATGGTTTAAAGTCTACGACAAACTTTGATGTACGGGATAATGAATTGACATTTATTTCCGGAGATATCGTGGTGATGCAATTCGTCAAAAAATAAGTTGATCTTCTGATAAAAGAGAGGCCGGTACATATACCGGCTTTTTTCTTAAAGTGAATGCCATAATATAGTTTCAAAAGTCTCCATATGGTCCCGTTATCCCAGCTGCTTCCCAGCGCTGCCTTCAACTATGGAAATACATCCCTGTATGTCAACAACAATCAATTAATGGTTCTTAAACCACTCTCTTATTTTACCTTCAAGTGATGGCCTTCTCAGTATATGTTCCTTCGATGGCTCTCTACGTCGCTGTTCAAATATCTTAGCCCTGTTTAAATTAGCTACCCAAATAGATATTATTGCAGTAAATAGCATGTAAAAAATAATGCTTATCCCTCCTCTAAAATCCTTTTTAAAATTATAATTCAAAAATCGCTTTCCCTTAATAAAAAGGATATAATTAAGACATAGTACAATCACCATAAATACAATCACTCTACTTTTACTCGATATGACTTCATGAATAATATCCTTGAATACCAAATAGGAAGATATTGTGTAAAGATTAAAACCTATGAATAGTGTACTAACAGTGGTTACATAGACTAGCGGAATTTCTTTCTCTTTCATAACATCCGTATAGAAACGATAGATTCGAAATAAGAGATAATTGTATATTTTCATTATTGTATTGGTTTATCAAATAAAGTATCCCCAGAAAAATGCTCATAATTAGCTGACCAACCCTCATAAAGTCCTCAGCTATTATTTTCTGTCGTTTCCCGGCGCTGCCTTCAACTATAGAAATACCCACAGTATGTCAACAACAATCAATCAATTAATGGTTCTTAAACCACTCTCTTATTTTACCTTCAAGTGATGGCCTTCTCGGTGTATGTTCCTTCAATGGCTCTCTACGTCGCTGTTCAAATATCTTAGCCCTATTTAAATTAATTACCCAGATTAAACTAGTTGCAGTTAATAACATGTAGATAGCTATCATGAGTCCTCCTTTAAAATCCTTTTTAAAATTATAATTCAAAAATCGCTTTCCCTTAATAAAAAGGATATAATTAAGACATAGTACAATCACCATAAATACAATCACTTGGAATTTACCAGATATCATTTCATCAATGAGATCTCTATATAATAGATAGCCATATATGGTAAAAAGATTTAAATATATAAATAATGAACTAACAGTGGTTACATAGACCAGCGGAATTGCTTTCTCTTTCATAACATCCGTATAAAAACGATAGATTCGAAATAAGAGATAATTGTATATTTTCATTATTGTGTTGGTTTATCAAATAAAGTATCCACAGATAAATACTCATAATTAGCTGAACATCCATCATAAAGTCCCCAACTATTATTTTCTGTCATCATCGATTTTGCAAAATTTAGCGCCGCCTAGGGCGATAGTTACAATGTAATATTCATATTATCCTCGGAAAATAAATTTTCCTTCGCCTATTCTAGTATGAAAATCTGACCGTGATCTTCTTCGATCACATTACCGATACTTACTCCAGTCAATCTGACTCATCAAATAAAAGGAAAAGATCAAATTAGAAATAACAAATACCACGATCGCAAAAACAATCCAGCTTCCCTTTCTATTCTGTTCTTTTGGTAATTTATCAAATTCTTTGACATAATCTTTCCAAACGTCTGTGTGGACAAAGACAAAATATTTTGTTAAAACTATTATCAAAAATGGAACAAAAACTATAGGCATTTTAAAACTTAAATCTGTCACATCTTTTGTTATAACAGTATAATAAACGCCCAAAGACAGTATGAACCAAATTTCTAAAGCCCCTATACAAACTCCAGATTTCCACTCGCTTAAGAATTTGGGGTGTGAAGTTTTTTCCCAAAATCTATAAAAAGAATAGAACAAATAGTAATATGCTCTTTTTAAATCTTTCATAATAATAAATTAAAAACTAAAACGTGGATAGTATCCTAGGTTACGATAAATAATATCACTGTAATCAGACATATAACCTTACGTTTCACCAGGATAAAAGGCATCAATACCAAAATACATTAAAGATGGTATAGTACCTACTCCTGTAAAACCTAATCCACTCTTTCTCGTATTAAGAAGAGCTTTGCCCGGACCTAATGCATTAGGTGAATTGGGATTTTCATAATATTTTAATACTCCAAACCCATCCACTATAAGTCCCCAATTATTGCCACTTTCCATTCTAGAGAGTTTCTGCCTTTTCAGGCTAATTCTGTTATGGGTAAATACCGGCAGGAGAGATTGATCGGGATCTGGATATAACCCCGCTGGATTAATAAATAGAGTGGAATATTCATTTGGGCCCAACTGTTAAAGGGGATACATCGACGCGTTGACCATAGCTTTTGCCAGGAAAAATTGTGGCAATCACTCCCGCAAACAACAAACTGAAAAACCAGTTCACTTTAATATTGGAATACATAGAAAAATAGGATTTTATCGGTTAATAAATTATAATTGGCTGTTATAAAAGCTATAATAAATGTAAGAAACTGATTTTGAATTTTCAAAATCTTATTAACTATTAATCAGAAGTAAACAAGGATTTGCGTTCCAAAATCAAACTCTTCTACAAGACAATGAAATAACATTATAAATTTCATAAAATTAAATGATTTCATGCCCCAAAAATGTGGATATAAAATTTTCATCTCGTACCTTTACACATCATGAAACAAGATCAATCTAAAATCATACGTGAACAGGTCGATCGTTCAGCACTTCGCGAACATTCGACTCCTTTATACCTTACATCAAGTTTTATCTTCGACAGCGCTGAACAAGGTCGGGCGGTCTTTGCTGGCGAAGAGGATGCAATGATTTATTCCCGCTATGCTAATCCAAATACTTCAGAATTCATCAACAAAGTTTGTATTCTTGAAGGTGCAGAAGCAGGATTGTCTTTTGCCTCAGGTATGGCAGCAGTATTTGCCTCCTTTGCAGGAATTATCGAAAGTGGAGACCATATCGTTTCTTCACGTGCAATATTTGGCTCTACACATCAGTTATTTACGGAACTCTTCCCACGTTGGGGTGTTACAACAACTTACGTAGACGCGGCTAATCCCGAAGAATGGGAAAAAGCGATCCAGCCAAATACGAAAATCATCTTTTTAGAATCGCCATCCAACCCCGGTCTAGAATTGGTTGATTTGGAATGGTTGGGTAAATTCAAGGAGAAATATCCTCATATCATTCTGTCGATCGACAACTGCTTTGCCACACCTTATCTTCAGAAACCGATTCAATATGGATTTGACCTGGTTATCCATTCGGCGACCAAATATATGGATGGACAGGGTCGTGTTTTGGGTGGAATTGTTGTCGGAAAACAAGAGCTTATCGATAAATTGATGTTCTTTATCCGTCATACAGGCCCGGCATTATCGCCTTTCAATGCCTGGATCATATCAAAAAGTTTAGACACGTTGGGCATCCGTATGGACCGCCATTGTTCTAACGCATTGGCTTTGGCCGAGGCATTGGAAAATCATGCGGAAATTGAGGATGTAAAATATCCATTTTTACCAAGCCATCCACAATATGAGCTGGCCAAGAAACAAATGAAAGCTGGTGGCGGTATTGTAACCTTTGTTGTCAAAGGTGGTTTTGAACGAGCAAAAGCCTTTGTGGATCATTTGGAAATGATTTTATATACTTCTAATTTAGGAGATTCAAGATCAATCGCAACGCATCCAGCTTCAACGACGCATTCAAAATTATCGGAAGAAGAACGTTTGAATCTGGGCATCAAACCAGGCAGTATCCGCCTGTCTGTGGGTCTGGAAGATCAACAAGATATCATCAACGATATCTTGCAGGCTTTAGAGAAAACAAAATAAACATTCGCTTTGTTATAGTTAGCGAATATACATCAACTAAAAAAGCCTTTGCATAAGCAAAGGCTTTTTTATTCACTCACATCCTACTTAATTCAACGATGCGATCGCTGCAGCATAATTTGGCTCATCAGCAATTTCTGCAACTTGCTCTTCATACAACACTTTTCCAGTTTCATCTAATGTAATGACAACACGGCTCAATAAACCCGCCAAAGGTCCGTCCGCAATAGCCAATTGATAAGCGTCAGAAAAGTTTGAATCTTTATACTCTGATAATGTCACGACATTATTTAGACCTTCTGCCGCACAAAAGCGACCTTGTGCAAAAGGTAGATCTTTCGATATACATAACACGACAGTATTATCCAACTGAGAAGCCTCTTTATTAAATGCACGTACGGAAGCGGCACAAGTTCCGGTATCTACACTAGGAAAAATATTCAATACAATTTTTTTTCCTTTGAAGTCTGTAAGAGACTTATCGGAAAGATCGCCCGCAGTTAATTTAAAATCAGGAGCTTGCTCGCCAACCTGTGGTAAACTGCCTTTCGTGTTTACTGGATTGCCTTTAAAAGTGATTGTAGCCATATAATATGATCGTTTAATTTTTAGTATCCTTGCATTTAAAGGTACGAGCAAAAAAAATATTACACAACATTTATTAATTTTAGTCAAACATTTATTATGTTAGCATTGTATTTGAAAGAGGAATGTTAACCAAACAATAAACACTAGTATGAAGAAACTACTATTCTCAATACTTTGTGCAAGTCCGTCACTCTTGTTTGCACAAGGATCACAAGTGAATCTACAAAGTCCCAAGGCAGTGGGAATGGGGGGAGCAGGTTCTGCTTACTTTATAGACGAATCTTCCATTTTCTATAGTCCGGGAGCTTTAGCAAAAATGGACCATAATGCCATATCAGTTGCCGGCAATGCTGTGATGTACAAATCCGCATTTCAAGAGATTGGAAGCACAGTAGTTTATCATACAAAAAACCAAGTTACCCCTCCTTTTTCTGTATTTGCTGCTCTTGGACCCAAAAGCTCCTGGTGGAAAGCAGGTATTGGTATTTATACCCCTTACGGAGGAGCTGTCGATTGGGGGAAAGAATGGATTGGAAAATTCAGCCTAGTAAGTCTTTCTTTACGCGCCATCTATATCCAACCTACACTAAGTATTAAACTAACTGATAACTTCAGTATTGGGGGAGGGTTTGTCTATAATATTGGTACTGTTGATCTAGAAAACTCCGTTCCCGTATTCTATCCAGACGGTCATGCCGGACTAGCTACCCTCAAGGGAACTGGAACTGGCACAGGTTACAATGTAGGTATTCATTACAATCTAGATAATGATTTTGCCTTATCATTAAGTTATCGCTCTAAGGTAGTTACCAAACTTAAAGATGGAGATGCTATTTTCGAGGTACCCGGTGCCGTAGCAAGTAATTTTCCTGCAGGAAATAAGTTTAGTGCAGAATTGCCTTTACCTTCAACTTTTGCTGCGGGAATTGCATTCCCAATTTCGGAAAAATTGAAGATGGCAGTTGATGCCACTGTAATTGATTATGACATATACAAGGAATTAAACTTTGATTATAAAGAAAATACACCTGTACTACAAGATACACGATCACCCAAGAATTACACCAAAGCAGGCTCCATCAAGGCTGGGATTGAATATCTTGCTTCTGAAAAAGTACAATTGCGCGTAGGTGGTGGCTATATCGCAACTCCAGTCGCTAAAGATTATGTGTACCCAGAAACTCCTGATAATAATAGATATTTAATTTCTGGTGGTTTTACGGTTAAACCATCGTCAAAATTTGATATAACGGGCTCTTTTGCATACCAACGCATCATTGCTCGTCAGGCAACTAATGTAGATAGTCATCTCTCAGGGACATATAAAACAAATATATTTGCTCCGGGTATTGGTGTAAGCTATAAATGGTAATTATTGACAGCCAAATTCAACTAAAATGAAAAAAAACAAACTTTATATAGCTGCGGCGTTAGCACTTTTAGCAATCGCCTCGTGCAAGCCTTCGTTGGACGAATATACGCCTTCGGCGGGATCGCTTAATTTTTCAAAATATGTTGCCATCGGAAATTCATTGACTGCTGGGTATGCGGATGGGGGACTGTATCTAGAAGGCCAAAAGGTAGCCTATCCAAATTTAATTGCGGAGCAATTAAAACAAGTGGGTGGTGGTGAGTTCAAATCGCCGTTTTTCAGTGAAGATCAAGCCAATGGTTCTGGCTATATTACGCTTACAGCACTTGTCAATGGACAGCCTGTTACGGCACAGGTAACGGATAAATTGGCCTATCGCTCAGCTTCACCAAAATTATTAACAAAATATACAGATCCGATCAACAACCTTGGTGTACCAGGCATGCGTATGGATATGGCCTTTGCTGCTGGCGTGGGATCCCAAGCTGGAAATATGTACTTCGAACGTTTGCTCCCCGATGCAGATGCGATGAAAACATATTTTGCCTATTCCACCACGCAAAACCATACGTTCTTTAGTTTTGCTTTAGGCAATAACGATGCTTTAGGCTGGGCGACTAACGGTGGTGTAGAAGATGGACCAACATCAACATTGACCTCTACTGCGCTCTTCACGTCTTTATTGGGCAACTATGTAACGACATTAACTGCAGGAGGTCAAAAAGGCGTACTGGCCACAATTCCTGATGTAACAGCAACACCTTATTTTACGACGGTAACCCGTGCAGCTTTATTAGCGGCTGTCAATGCAACAAACCCTCCGACACCGGTAACAAATATCTACATCGCCACAAAGTCAGGTCCTCGTGCAGCTACTGATCAAGATTATTTTGTGCTCCCTTTCTCCTCAACAGGGTTATTGGGGAAACCAAATGCGGCACAAATTCCTTATGGCTTACATCCATTGAATCCTGTGGAAGACAAATACGTACTTGATGTAAGCGAAACGGCAACAGTCGTACAACGTATCAACGAGTATAATGCGGCTATTAAAGCTGCTGCAAACTCAAAAGGTTTGGCCTTAGCTGATGTACACGATTTCTTGAACAATGTAAAAGGCGGTGTCCGCATCAACGGATTAGCCGTTAGTGCAAAATATATTACTGGAAATGCTTTCTCTTTGGATGGTATCCACCTAACACCAATTGGAAATGCCCTAATGGCCAACATCTTCATCAGTGCGATCAATTCAAAATATGGATCGAAGATCCCACAAGTTGACGTAGCAAAATATCGTGGTGTTAAATTACCTGATACTGTTTCAAAATAAACAGTGATCAATATACTGACAAAAGGCAGACGAATAATCGTCTGCCTTTTTTGTATATTTGTTTAGTATAGATTGAACTGAAAGAAACTCGTTTTGATTGTAGAAAGGGTGACTTACTGTCTCGCGTTCCACAGCCTAAACGAGCAAAAAAAATAAAATAGAATAAGATGAAAATCAAATTAAACCGTGTCAACCAAGCTGTGCATTTCGAAGCCAGCAGTGAATTATCCCCTGTCAAAGTCAACATTGATGGCTCGGAAGCTATCGGCGGTGAAGGAAAAGGTGTTCGTCCAATGGAATTGGTTTTAATGGCACTGGGTTCTTGCAGCGTCTTTGACCTCCATAGCATACTGGTAAAACAACGCCAACAAATTGACGATATCCAGGTCGAAGTTGAAGGTAAACGCCGGGAAGAAATTCCACAAGTATTTACATATATTCACATTAATTTTTTCCTAAAAGGTGAAATTGATGAGGTAAAAGCAGCCAAAGCGGCTGAATTAGCCGTTAAAAAGTATTGCTCAGTACACGATATGCTTGCCGCTGGTGGTATTAATATCACGTATTCGTTGAAAATAAACTAAGAAAATACTTTCTTAGCATCTGATAATCCTCCACATGCGATGTGGAGGATTATTGTTTTTAATGAATGCTACATCCATTTCCTTTACCAATGTATTATGAATAAAATAGGTACAGGGAATCGGAAGGATTTAACTTTACTAAGGTTAACTGATTTACAAACGATTCTGCTCTTCTGTTCTAGTGGGTTGATTACTGCTTTTGACTTTCTGATTTCCAAAATGATACCGCAGCGTCAGATTTACTTTTCTGGTATCCCGATAGTCCCTATAAAAATTATTTTGATCGCCGTACTTGGATGATATCGTCATTTTCTCTGTTTTGAAAATATCTATAAATGATAGATTTACTTCAAATTTCTTTTTAAAGAATTTTCGATTTGTCATCACATAGGTACTTGAATACCCTGTAATATTAAATGGCCCCTGTATCGTGGGCGATGTAAATGTATTACCCAGTTCAAGGTTCCAACCGGCATCCTTATTCAGCACATAGTTGGTGCTTACGTTTCCGTTGCCGATATACACATCATTCTTGTGCAATACGTCATCAGTCCCCATAAAGTAATTCTGGTTATACATCCCCTCTAGCTGCAGATTCAATCCCCAGCGTCCGGTCAGCTGAAAACTCTTTCCTAAGTCTATCCCCGCCCCTTGTCCTTTCTTGATATTGGTATATTGGAAAATCAGTTGATGATTGTTGTTATCTTGGCGGGAAATTTCCATATTGGGCCACTTTTCAAATCGGTAGAAGAGATCAATATTCCAGTTGTTTTTTGTCCAGGTCAGATTGAGGTTATGAACGATCGTCGCCCTTAAACGTGGATCTCCCTGAAAATAAGAAAAACGATTGTAATAGGATTTTGCAGGATTAAGCCAAGAGTAAGAAGGTCGGCTGATACGCTTTCCATAGGAAAAACCAAACTGCTGATCGTCAGTCAAGGCATATTGCATGTAAAATGTCGGAAAGAGCACAAAATAATCACGCTTATTAATATCAGCTGGTTCGGATACAATACCTTCCAAATCGGTATATTCTCCCCTTAGACCTGCTTTCCAGCTCCATTTTTTCCAGGCATAGTCCAATGAGCCATACAAAGCCACATTACGTTCTTTGTAATCAAACACACTACTCTTATCAGGCCTTTGCTCGAGCTTGCCTGATTCATCGTCAAAGAAAGTAAGGGTACTCGTCGTTTTCACATCGCTAAATTTTCCACCAAACTCCAGCCCCAGCTTCTTTATTTTTCCGGTGAAATCTATCTGTGAAGAAAAAAGCCGATTTTTATTTCCATTATTACTGATAAATCGGGTATCTGTGGGTTGCTCCCCCTTAAATCGCAGTGCCGTCAGCACGTCTTGATCATTTGTCGAATGATTGTCAGTGAAGTAGGATGACCAATTTATGCTCCACCTGGAATTAAGCTTCTTTGTTACCTGAAGGTAGAGGTTATTCGTTTTTGTCGATCGTTGATGATCATTGGTGGTAAAATAACTGGACTCCTGTACATGATTTTTATCGTATATAATGGTGGGCACCTCATAAATACCATAGGTTTTCGGCCCGTAATAACCATTTAGTCCAGCATTAACCGTCCAGGTTGTATCGGGTGTATAGTCTATCGAAAACACATAGCTGTTCTGACTGTTATTGGTATCAAATCGATCCATGACACCTTCCCATGAGGTTTGATCATTCGGATAATAAACATAATTCGTTTCATAGCGTGCGTAAGTCCCTCGTCCGAAATTATAAGTACCTCGAAGATTGAATTTTTCATTTTTATAATACTGGGTCAGTCCAAACAGTTGCTTCCAGGTACTGCTTTTTTCGGCCAATGCAACCACCGAGCCTCTATAGCCATATAGGTTGGATTTGGAAAGTTTAATATTGATAATCGTGCTTCCCTCAGCTTCATATTTTGCAGGTGGATTGGTAATAACCTCTATCGATTGCACGTCGCTACCTGCTGTATTCTCCAGATAGGTTTTCAGTTCGTCCCCCGTGAGCATTACTTTTCGATCATTAATGAGGACAACAATATTTTTGTTCCCCCGGACCATTAAATCCGCACCATTCACCATCACCAATGGCGTACGCTTCAAAATATCCCAGCTATTGAGTGCTGAAAGATTGGAATTCTGAACGTTGAACTCTAAGCGATCCAACTTGCGGATCAATCGGGGAGCTCGACCCACGACCTGTGCTTCTTCGAGTACCTTTGCTTCGGGAAGGAGCTCAAGTAACAAAGGGCGTGAAATGGTATCGCTGCGAAAAAAAAGTTCCTGAGACTTGAAGTTCAGATAGGTTGTCCGTAGATAGTATCCACTAGGATGATCCAGCGTAACTACAAATTTTCCAAAATGGTCAGTCTTCACTTCACGGATCTCTTGATAGTTGCTATCCAATAGCATAACGGTCGCACCCGCCAGCACAATTTTGTTTGCATCCTGTACTTGTCCCCCGATTTGTTTAGTCTGCGCCGAAAGCAACAGGGGGAAAGTCAGAAAAAATAGGATCAATTTCATGTACAAATAATTAGTCTTTTAATTCTAGTATAGCTTATCCGCATTATTCTATTTGACAATCGCGGCCATTTCATATGCTGATATTCTATGCTTCAAAAGTGTCTATAGTGACGGCAAATAATGGTTAATAAAGGGTTAATACTGGGTTAAGGTATATTATCTTAGCCCTCAGCAGTTATATTTGTATATGGAATTGAAGCCCAAAAGTTATATCGTTCTCTTTACATTATTTTTTGCCGTTCTTATCGGCATACAGAGCTATCAATTACACAACACCTATCAGCTCAAACAACGCGATATTTTTACCACGGTGAAAAATAAGCTGAGCAAGCTCCATGAAAATGATAGGCTTTTTGATGATGATTTAATGAGCAAAGACATTGCAAGAGATTACTACATCAAATTGGTTAAACATGAGATAACGGCCGAAAAACTAAAAGAGCTATACCGCACAAACGCCCATAAAACATCCCAAAAGCTTACACGATACGTCGACAGCTTATTTAAACCCTTGGGAATGGATGTTATCCTGAAAAAGGAAATTTTGGGTATCTACTTTAAGAACCTAGAAAAACAGATTGCGGCTGGTCCAATCACGGTTTACATAACGAATGGGACATTTCGTCAGCCTGTAGAACTCTCTTCAAGCGAGTGGATAACAGAAAAAACGGAAACACAGAAAGTCAAAGACAGTATCCAAAGCAGGGAGATCTTGTACACCTTTTTTGTTCACCGGAAGACTTCCTTTGAGGTGACAAATCTCAACTGGATATTGTTCAGGGAACTCACTTCGCTTCTACTGAGCACCCTATTTATTCTGGCCGCTTTTCTTTGGCTTTTTTATAGAACCATTCAGAATCTCCGAAAACAGCAGAAACAGATCACTGTACTGCACGATGTCGTCGACAATATTTCACATGAACTCAAAACACCTATTGCAACCCTGAAAATTGCTGCTAAAACACTTCGGAAATCAACAGACGAAAGCATTATAACCGTCATTGAACGACAAGTAAATCGCTTGGAACAAACCCTTGATCCACTTAACGAAAATCTTCAAACTATTGATCAGCCTCCTGTTAAAAGCACAGAACTACAAGCTATTTTCGACGATTTTCAACTGACCAACTCCGCTATTGCATTCCAATTAAGTCTCTTGCCTGACGGCAAACTATGCCTGAGCCCAAATGATGCGACAACACTATTTCAGAACCTGATGAACAATGCCGTAAAATATGGTGCAACTTGGATTAATATCTCTTTTGAGGATCAGAAAGGCAAACTCTCGGTTTATATACAGGATAACGGTTACGGCATGGAGGAGTCCGAGCTACCCTATATTTTCGACAAGTTTTACCGCATCCAAAAAGACAATATTCACGACACCAAAGGCCTGGGAATAGGTCTTTTCCTTGTAAAAAAAATCGTCGATCGTTATCACGGACAACTTACTGTAACCAGCGAACCCAATGTCGGGACTACGTTTAAAATCCAGCTGCCGCATGCGCTTGTCCCATCATCGGAAATATGACCAAAAACAAGGATAAGCTGTGAAAAGACAATAGACGGCCATAGACTAAAGTATTTATATTAACTCAACTACTGAAAACAAAAATGAATAAAATATTACTCGTTGAAGACGATCCCGATTTTGGTTTTATGCTTAAGCAATACCTTGAGCTATCCACATTTGCCATAGACTGGATAGCACAGCCCAATGATCTTACGGAAAATTTCCAGCAGCTAGCCGATTACGATCTGGTTATACTGGATGTTATGCTTCCTCAAATCAGTGGTTTTAGCCTCGCCAAAGAAATCAATGCACTATACCCTACTTTACCCTTTATCTTTTTAACAGCCAAAGAGCAAAAAATAGATAAGCTCACGGGACTAAAAATCGGTGCCGATGATTATGTCACTAAACCTTGTGATCCCGAGGAACTATTGCTTCGCATACAAAATATATTAAAGCGGAATCAGAAAAATAGTACTCCAAAATCGATCGCCATCGGGAGCTATCTATTCCATCCTGAACAATTATTATTAAGCCATGCTTCGAAACAATATAAGCTCACTGAACGTGAAGCCCAACTTCTCCTCTTTCTATGGCAACACAATGATCAGCTTGTCACGCGTGAAGAAATCCTTGAAAAAGTATGGGGAAATGCAGATTTCTTCACAGGAAGGAGCATGGATGTCTTTATTACCCGGATCCGCAAATATTTAAGCCTGGATCCTAATCTGAGCATCAGTTCGAATAGAGGTGTCGGATTTACGATTCAATTTTAAGAGTTATCCAGCAATCTCTTCCTTCCGTTTGTTCCATAATTTCTCTGCCCAACGGCCGACAAACCAAAAGGACACGGCCAAA
Source organism: Sphingobacterium sp. UBA1897 (assembly GCF_002337775.1). NCBI lineage: Bacteria > Pseudomonadati > Bacteroidota > Sphingobacteriia > Sphingobacteriales > Sphingobacteriaceae > Sphingobacterium > Sphingobacterium sp. UBA1897. The sequence goes on along the minus strand of NZ_DDGR01000018.1, from coordinate 435,600 downwards.
ATTAAAAAGAACACTGCTCTATTGATATTATCCCAGAGATACTCGACATAGCGGGTATAGATATTGAGCACTAAAAATACAAAGCCTACTTCTCTGCTGACGTTATCTTTCGCTTTTAAGCCGTAGACAACCAGGAATACCGACACGGCAGTGGATAAAATACCCCAGTAGAACATATGGTATTGACGTACAGTCGTCCATTCATAGAAATCAGCATAATTTCCAAAAATAGAAAGGGTCCACAAGGATACCATCAGATAGATCAATCCCACAATATAACTGATGGGCTGAAAGATTTGTAGCCTTTCAAACCTGGGTTGAACCCAAACAGCCAACGCGGTTATCAGTGCCCCAAAAATGGTAAAACGCAGCGGGTAGTTCATCCCCCAAAACTTAAATCCCCAATTGCTATGGTAGGCGGTCTCGGTCGCAAACCATACTCCCAAGGCCAAAAGCATAAACGTCCAGATCAATTTACTGTCGAGCTTAACGGCAAGAAAGCCATAAATCGCCACGGAGAGTAAAAATAACAGGGAATAGTGCATCGTATCTTTATCCAATACTTTACCCATAAACCCGATACAGGCCGCAGTTCCGAAAACTCCAATCAGCATCATGGTTTCCGTAGATAGATTTTTATAAGGATAGCGTTTCTTATACCGAAAACCCAGCGTATAGAATAATACAGCCACGGCAGCGAAAAAGAAGCAAAATAGGATATTAGGTGCTTCGTAGAGTGTATCCACAAAGGCCAAGAATGATGCATCTGTAAACAACGAAAAGACAGCGAAGACCAGAGATGCCAAGGCAATCCAAAAGGCATATCTAGCCAGTTGTCCCCAATCAAAACTTTTCACGTCTAAACTATCCATCAGCTCGTTCGCTTTTTGCTCATCTAATAAGTTCTCTTTCTTCCAAAATTGGACAATATCGTCGATCGATTGTTTCTCTTGTTTGCTGACGTCGTATTTTCGCATAAATTTAGATTTACTGTGCAAGGTACATTATTTTTTTAAATCACTTGTATATCACATTTTGTTCCAAAAGTCAGAAATGCTCGCATAATTCCTTTAAAATCTGTAATTTTGCATGTTTTGCATTTAATCCCTCACACGGGACCTTAAGGAGTTTTCATGGCAGTAAAAAGAAGCCCAGATTTGGGCGAACAAAGTGAAGTTCAGGTATTTGGAGCGCGTGCGCATAATCTAAAAAATATAGATGTTTCTTTTCCGAGAAATGAATTGGTTGTTATCACAGGTTTAAGTGGCAGCGGAAAGTCTTCCTTGGCTTTTGACACCATTTATGCCGAAGGACAACGTCGGTATATGGAGACATTCAGTGCCTACAGCCGTCAGTTTTTGGGAGGCATGGAACGTCCGGATGTGGACAAGATATCGGGCTTAAGTCCAGTGATCTCCATTGAACAGAAAACCACCAGCAAAAACCCGAGGTCCACTGTTGGGACCATTACTGAGGTGTATGACTTTATGCGTCTACTATTTGCCCGAGCAGGAGAAGCTTTCTCCTATGTGACTGGGAAGAAAATGGAGCGTATGTCGGACGATCAGGTTATCGAACGGATTTTGACTGAGTTTGAAGGACAGGCACTGAACATCCTGGCACCAGTGGTTAAGGGGCGTAAAGGCCACTACCGTGAGTTGTTTGAACAAATCCGTAAGCAAGGCTATGTGAAAGTACGTGTGGATGGAGAAATATTGGACCTTGTTCCAAAAATGCAGGTTGACCGCTACAAAATACACGATATTGAAATCGTCGTAGATCGTCTGAAAGTAGAGCGTGAAGATAAAAAGCGCTTACAAACTTCCGTGATGCAGGCGATGAAAACAGCGAAAGGTATCATCAAGGTCTCCACGAAAGATAATCAGGAGCAATTCTATAGCCGTTATCTCATGGATGCCGAATCGGGGATCTCTTATGATGAGCCACAGCCAAATACCTTCTCATTCAATTCCCCATACGGTGCGTGTCCGACATGTGATGGTTTGGGCTATATTTTTGAAATTGATAAGAATGCCGTTATCCCGGATAAAAAACTAAGTATTCAAAAAGGTGGTTTGGCCCCTTTGGGACCTACCCGGGAAAATTGGACTTCGGAAGTATTGAAAGCTGTCGCAAAAAAATTAGATTTTACCATTACAACACCGCTTGAAAAACTAACTGAAGAACAGATTGACCAGCTTTTATTTGGCAATAAGGAAGAGCCTATCGTTGTCACCGTATCTTATGGAAGTTATGGCACACGTGAATATCGTGTTGAATTTGAAGGAATCTTTAAGATGCTGGAAGAGTTTTCGGGAAAATCATCGGATGAGGCACCTTCTTTAGATGACTTCAGAACGAAAGTGACCTGTCCAACCTGTGCGGGAGCGCGTCTGAAAAAAGAATCTTTACATTTTAAAATTGCGGATAAAAACATCCATGAGCTCTCAACGATGGACATTACATCCATCAAAGAATGGTTTGATCAGGTAGAAAGCAAACTTGATGAACGCCAGCTCATTATTGCAACAGAGATTTTAAAGGAAATCCGCGCACGTTTAGGCTTCCTGCTGGATGTCGGCCTAAATTACTTGACCTTGGACCGTACAGCTAAAACACTTTCGGGTGGTGAAGCACAGCGGATCCGTTTGGCCACACAGATTGGTTCCCAACTGGTGAATGTACTTTATATTCTGGATGAACCGAGTATTGGGCTCCATCAGCGGGATAACGAACGTTTGATCAATGCGCTTAAAAACCTACGCGATATTGGCAATTCGGTCCTTGTTGTGGAACATGACAAAGACATGATCCTACATGCCGACCATGTTATCGACATGGGACCTGCTGCAGGCGTTCATGGTGGGACTGTGGTTGCCGAAGGTACACCAACAGAAATCCTAAAATCGAACTCTTTAACAGCAGCTTACCTCAACGGGACAAAAGAGGTTAAGATTCCCGAGAAACGCCGTGAGGGCAATGGAAAAACATTGTCATTACATGGAGCAACCGGACATAACTTAAAAAATCTGTCTGTCTCTTTTCCATTAGGAAAACTCATTGTTGTATCGGGTGTTTCAGGTTCGGGTAAATCAAGCCTAATCACAGGTACTTTATACCCGATTTTGAATAAACATTTTTTCAGAGCCAAAGCAATTCCACTTCCTTTCAAAAAAATTGAAGGGTTAGAACATATTGACAAAGTCATCGAGATCGACCAAAGTCCTATCGGCCGTACACCACGGTCCAACCCTTCGACCTATACCGGTGTATTTTCGGATATCAGAACCTTGTTTGTTCAACTTCCAGAAGCTAAGATCAGAGGCTATAAACCAGGAAGATTTTCCTTTAACGTCAAAGGTGGTCGTTGTGAAACCTGTCAGGGAGCCGGGCTGAAAGTCATCGAAATGAATTTCCTTCCCGATGTACAGGTTCCTTGTGAAACATGTCACGGAAAACGCTACAACCGAGAAACTTTAGAGGTACGCTACAAAGGAAAATCCATTTCCGATGTACTTGATATGAGCATCAACGATGCTGTGGATTTCTTCGAAAATGTACCGAGTATTTACCGAAAGATCAAAACACTGCAGGATGTAGGTTTGGGTTATATCACCTTAGGACAGTCCTCCACAACCTTATCGGGAGGTGAGGCACAACGGGTAAAATTGGCTACTGAACTTTCTAAAAAAGACACTGGAAATACATTCTATATCCTTGATGAACCGACAACAGGTCTTCACTTTGAAGATGTCAATGTCCTTATGGGCGTTATCAATCGTCTGGTCGAGCGCGGGAATACCATTTTGATTATTGAGCATAACCTTGATGTCGTTAAATCGGCCGATTGGGTCATTGATATCGGTCCCGAAGGTGGCAAAGACGGCGGGCAGGTTCTATTTGAAGGAACACCTGAAAACTTAATTAAAAATAATAAAAGCGAAACAGCACGTTTCTTAAAATTGGAAATGTAATGCCTTTGAAACGGCAGCCGCGAAGTATTATGTTTCACGGCTGCTGTTTGCCCGGGATGGCTCGGTTATTGCGCAGGAATGTTTTCCAACTCCTTGGGCTTTGTCTTACAGGGGCAATAGATATCGAACACTGACGTTGACGGCCGAGGAATAGGACACAACTATTTATCAATGCCATCCATTTTCATTTGTATAAATGAACACATTAAAGGTTTTTGCTTTTAAAGAACATACGGAATGTCCAGTTGATTTTCATCAGTGTTTATACGCTGTAAATATGGATATTTCTTAACTTTGTATTATATGTCGGATATTATTCAATTACTTCCAGATAATGTTGCTAATCAGATTGCGGCGGGAGAAGTGGTGCAGCGACCAGCGTCTGCCATTAAAGAATTGATTGAGAATGCTATTGATGCTGGAGCTGACAAAATAAAACTTATTGTTAAAGATGCAGGCAAGTCATTGATCCAGGTCATTGACAATGGCTGTGGCATGAGCGTAACTGATGCTCGTCTTTGTTTTGAACGTCACGCAACATCGAAAATTCGTAAGGCTGAAGACTTATTCGCTATCCGTACGATGGGTTTCCGTGGCGAAGCAATGGCATCCATTGCTGCGATTGCACAGGTAGAGCTCAAAACACGCCGCATTGAAGATGAACTGGGTACAGTTGTTGAGATCGAGGGATCAAAAGTTGTCAACCAATACCCGGAAGCTGTTGCTGCCGGAACAAATATTTTAGTTAAAAATCTTTTTTACAATATTCCTGCACGGCGGAACTTCCTAAAGAGCAACTCGGTAGAAATGCGTCATATCATTGATGAATTTCAACGTATTGCCTTATCAAATCCACAGATTTTCCTAACCCTACATAGCGACGGAAATGAGATCTACCATTTGCCGGCTGAGACGCTGAAACAACGTATTGTCCATATTTTTGGCAACAATTACAATCAGCGACTTGTCCCGGTGGAAGAAGATACATCCATCATCAAGGTAGAAGGTTTTGTTGGGAAACCTGAATTTGCAAAAAAAACACGTGGTGAACAGTTTTTCTTTGTCAACAAACGCTTTGTACGTGATCCATACCTGCACCATGCAGTCATGAATGCTTATGAAGATATTTTACAGGCCGAAACATTCCCTTTCTATGTATTATTTATCGACATAGATCCTGCACGCATCGATATCAACGTACACCCTACCAAGACCGAAATTAAGTATGAAGACGATAAGGCTATTTACGCCATTATCCGTTCAGCCGTAAAAAGATCGTTGGGACGGTACAATATCATGCCATCTTTGGATTTTGAACAGGAAACAAGCTTCACCAATCTTATTACAAAAAAGGCATTGGATGAAATTATCGTTCCAACGGTAACTTTTAATCCAGACTTCAATCCATTTGATACAGACAAATCAAAATCTGGCTCGAGCTACACACGCTCAGAAAGCTACGCTGAAGGACTCAGTAAGAAAACAGGTGGCATACCCAGCAATTGGGATTCCCTGTACCAAATCGTCGAAGAGGAGGAATCTGTTCAGCTGCCATTGCATGCGGAGCCGGAATTGCATACGGATAGCTCACAGGCCATTCAGGTCGAAGATAAGTCATCCTCAAAGCTCTTTTTTCAGCTCCATAATAAATATATTGTTTCTCAGATTCACTCTGGATTTATTCTAATCGATCAACAGGCTGCACATGAGCGTATTCTCTTTGAGCAATTTCTTGCGCAACTGGACCAACATAAAGGTCTGAGTCAACAAAGTTTGTTTCCACAGACTTTGGACCTAAATGCTGCAGATAATGAATTAATGAAAGACCTTTTGGAGGACATCAATGGCTTAGGCTTTCAAATTCGTGAATTTGGAAAAAATTCCTATATTATTGACGGAATTCCTGCAGACTTAGGGACAGGATTCGACGAAATAAAGATGATTGAGAAAATATTGGAGGATTACAAAAACAATCAATCTGAGTATAAGCTCGCTAAGCGCGAAAGTCTTGCAAAAAGCCTTGCCCGTAATGCGGCCATTAAACCTGGTACCGCGTTGGACAATACAGCAATGGCAGAGCTTGTGGACAGACTATTTGCCTGTCACTCACCCAATATCTCCATCTATGGCAACCCTGTGATTGTAACATTTACATTGCAAGAATTAGCGGAAAAATTTGGCAAAAATTAGAAGATAAAATATATGTTTCCACAACTGACACCTGTTATCAAGAATTTATTGATCATCAATATTATATTTTATATTGGATCACAACTTGTACCTGTAGCATATGATTATCTTGCGGTCTATTATCCGGACTCCCCTTATTTTAAAATCTGGCAGGTGATCACGCATATGTTTATGCATGACAAGAAAGATATTAGTCATATCTTCTTCAATATGTTTTCCCTGGTCATGTTCGGTCCTATGATTGAGCAGGTCCTTGGTTCAAAACGTTTTTTAAATTTCTACCTGGTTTCGGGAATCGGTGCCTGGTTTCTTTATACAGCTGTAAATGGTATACAACTCTATAATGCGACAGGTTCTTTCGCTCCACTTCACGGCTTAAGCGGAAACGAACTTATTGCGATGGCCAATACCGGAAATAATGAAGCCCTAACTTACCTCATTCCGATGCTAGGAGCCTCAGGAGCTATTTATGGTGTTCTATTGGCATTTGCCTATCTTTTTCCAAACATACCGCTTCAATTTTTGTTTATTCCTGTACCAGTCAAAGCGAAGTATATGATCGGTGGATTTATCCTCATCGAAATTTATATGAGTTTGTCTAGACCAGGGGATTCTGTGGCTCACCTGGCTCATGTCGGTGGTGCACTATTTGGCTATCTACTGCTTAAACTGTGGAAGATTAGAAAAGGAATTTATTAATATCGTGCGCAATGAATAACATCGGTTTAAAAGATTTTTGGAGACAAACCTATAAAACTGGCTCGCCTGTACCTTTGGTGATCAGTATTCAGGTCTGTTTATTTGTCCTCATTTATTTTTTAGACCTGCTCTTCGAATTAAAAATTGTACCACAAAGCTTTTTGGAACCTACGGTGCGTCTATTAAGTTTACCGAGTAATTTCTCAAGCTTTATTGCACAACCCTGGTCATTGGTTACATCGAATTTCGTTTACGTCAAGCTCTGGACCATACTTTTTGATAGTCTCTGGCTCTATTGGGTCGGTCAGATCTTCTTTACCTTCTTAAACAAACGGCAATTTCTATTTGTCTATATTGCTTCGTGGTTGCTCGGCAGTCTTCTTTATGTGGGCTTTGGGTCACTTATTCCCGTTTCTGATAGCGTGCAGCTCATGGGCGGCTCTCTCCCCCTGGCAGCGATATTGGCAGCAATTGTTACTTTGGTTCCCAAGTACGAATTACGCTTCCTGCTTATTGGTACTGTTAAGCTAAAATTAGTGGCCATTGTTTATTTTGGGCTAGAATTTCTTGCCCTTACGATGACCAATCGACCTGCTGCCATCTCGTATTTTGCAGTTATACTTTTTGGAATGGGATTCACTTATGCGCTAAAATCGGGAATGGACTGGTCTACGATTTTTCAGAAAAAACAACAGAAGCCTGCAAAAATGAAAGTCGTTGTAGGTAACAATATTCCGACAAATCGGAAACATCGTTATGACTTACCCAATCAGGACGAAATCGATGCTATCTTAGATAAAATTTCTGTTTCTGGCTACGACAGTCTAACGAACCATGAAAAAGAAACGCTCTTTAGGGCAAGCAATAGTGGTGACAAGGTTGATGGATAAAAGGACATTTTTAAGAAGAAAACTGGGCTTTATAAGTAAAACAATGTTCCTGGCAAATATGCTTGCGATCGTTGCATTACTTATGAGCTATTCGGCGACCTTCATTAATCCAAAATCTTTTTGGCCCATTGCATTTATGGGCCTGGGCTACCTTCCGATCCTCCTCATTAATATTGGATTTATCTTTTACTGGCTACTCCGCAAACGGAAAATTGCACTTTATTCACTCGTTACAATCCTCATTGGATGGCCTTTTTTGACTAAACATTGGAACATTCGCAAAGAGAATGCCCCTGTATCCTCCGAGACACGTACCCTTCGCATCATGACCTTCAATGCTCATTTGTTCAAAAAAGTAAACGATGAGAAAAAAAACTTTAAAGCCGACGTTGTCCGAATTATTGACAGCATATCTCCCGATGTGATCTGCTTTCAGGAATATATTAGCAAGATTAAAGGAAAACATGTGTTCTCAGAGGAATTCAAAGATAAACTGGGCTATGATTATTTTTTCTTTGAGCCTAGTTCTAAAAACGATTACGAGGCTTATGGAATGGCTGTCCTATCCCGCTTCCCAATCTATGATTCAGGTACCATCAGAGACAACGATTACGGAATCAACCGGATTAGTTATGTAGATATCAAAAAACAGGATACACTGATCCGCATTTACAATATACATTTACGTTCTTTTGCGCTTCAAAATGAAGACAAGGAATTTATCCAAAATCTGTCGAATAATAATGAATCGGATAATTCGAGGACACGTAAATTGAGCCGTAAACTTAAGAATGCCTTCGAGCTTCGTAGCGAACAGGCGCATTCGTTAAAGAAACACATGAATGAATGTCAATATCCTTATATTGCGGTAGGTGATTTCAATGATACGCCAATGAGCTACTCGGTCAATCTAATTGGAGACAGGCTGTATAATGCATTTAAGGAGAAAGGTAATGGCTGGGGAGTAACCCATCATGCCCTGCTTCCGATATTCCAGATCGATTATATTTTTGCCAGTCCGAAATTTCAGGTAATGAATTATCAGATTGTCAAACAGAAATTGTCGGATCATTATCCTGTATGGTCTGATCTTAGACTTAAACCTTAGGCATTTGATACCCCAACGTTTTAAGACCTATTTCAATAAATTTATCCCTTCGGTTTTTGATTTTGTAATACGCTTCACGACCAAAATAATACCGACCGACCAAGGCCTCGATATCGGATTGAATTAAATCATGTAAGTTTTTTGCTTCTTTGGCTGTGACCGCGATCCGCTTTTGGCTATTAAGATATGAAATGAATAGATCAAATTCTGTTGCTGGCAAGTGATAGCCACTAATAAAATTTTCGATAGAATATGCCGGCAGATGTTTCGTGAAACGATCATAAACAAACTCTTCGATCGCATTGGAATGAAATATCTCGCGGTACTTGGCACTGGTTTCATTGGTGTCAATCGGGATAGTCACGTCCGGAAGAATACCGCCACCACCGAAGACAAGCTTTCCTTTACTGGTTGTAAACATTTCCTTTTGACTGAATTCGGTATCCATTGTCCATAGATCGAAGCCTGTCATGTATTTTGCTGCATCAAAATTAGCGCGTGTGTATTTTCGCTGAATGCATCTTCCAAGAGGGGTATAATAGCGAGCGACAGTCAGATTGATTGCAGAACCGTCTGAAAAATCAAATTGCTCTTGCACCAAACCTTTGCCATAGGACCTGCGGCCGACAATCGTTGCCCGATCCAAATCCTGAAGAGCACCGCTCAAGATTTCGCTTGCTGATGCTGTGCTTTCATTGATCAGCACAATGACCCGGCCATCACCAAAATCACCCGCCTTCTCAGAATAGAAATCCTGGCGTAGTTCATTCGCACCCTCGGTATACATCAACAGTCTCTTTTCTTTGAAAAATTGACCAGCCAGATCAATTGCCGTATGTACAAATCCGCCACCATTATTACGTAGGTCCAAAATAAGATCTTGAGCTCCGCTTTTTCGTAAGTCAATGAGTGACTGCCGGAATTCATCCGCTGTCTTATGTCCAAATCTTCGAATTTTCACATAAGCTGTTTTCGGAGCGATCATATACGATGCATCTAAACTCGAAACATTTACCTGATCACGAATGACTTTTATTGGATTGCCCAATACTACTCCATTGCGTTGAATGGAGATCAATACAGCTGTCCCCTTCTTTCCGCGGATCAGTTTTTCAATTTCGGATTCCGCAACCTTTCTTCCGACAAGATCCTTATTTCCGATCTTTAAAATGCGGTCGCCAATACGCATACCTGCTTTTTCAGCGGGACCAGCTGCAACCATCCCAACAACAAGTAGCGTATCTTTCAGGCGAAAGTACTCTACTCCGATACCATCAAATGTTCCCTCAAGAGTTTCTTGCTTTGCTAGCACTTGATTGGGTTTCAAAAAGGTGGAAAAAGGATCCAGGCGGGAAACAACATGCTCAATGGCTTCATCCTGCACGGTGTCTATACTGACATTGTCGACGTAATTCTCGGAAATTAACTGAATGAGATATTGTAATTTATCGGAATTGCCATTGGAGCGCAAACTTGAAAAGGTGGTTTTCTGGTTACTTCCCTGCTCCTCGGCATAATTTTGTCCCAACAGCAAGCCGAGAAGCAATACTGCAGCATATGTAGCGGCTACAAAAATATTTCGTTTAATACTTTTCTGCATGGGAAATCTTCATGAATTACCGAAGATGAGACAAACTATTCAACAATTAATTACTTTATCAAAAATAGCAAGTTTATTCGGTTAAACGAGTTTTTGAACCCATATTTTTACATTAAAAACAAAAAATTCACGACCTTGTTTTCATTAAAGAGCAAAGCTGCACTTGGCGAAAAATCCTTATTAAAAAATCAGCAAACCACCGATTGGAGAGGCAAACATTTAGTTTCCATAGATGACAATAATGTCTATAATTTAACTTGCAAATGCGCATAAATTTATCTTAGTTTGAATTGAAAAAGATTCCACTTTATGCACGAAATCGAACCTTATTACAATTGGCGGGACTATTACATTGCCGCTGAAGATGAACAATCCCCATTTTATGGTACAGTCTACAGCGAATTCGATTTTGACAAACAGATCTATAATTTCCTTCTGCACCCACAATGGGATGAATTCGGTTCGCTTACCTTATATCTGAAAATACTATTTGTAGACTATGAAAAACAATACTGTATTATCGAACTGATTGGTGAATGGAATGATGCAATCTACAATGACATCATGTTGCTCAAGCGAGAGATTATCGATGTATTGATCAGTCAAGGGATCAAGTATTTTATTCTAATCGGAGAGAATGTACTGAATTTTCATGCTTCAGACGACTCTTACTACGAGGAATGGTTTCAGGATATCGAGGACGGATGGATTGCGGGTATTGGTTTCCGAGAGCATGTTATTGAAGAATTCCAACAGCAAAATATAGATTATTACATTAATTTCGGTGGTACATTGAACGTAATTCCCTGGCGGACGTTAAAACCGAAACAGGTTTTCCATCATGTGAATGATTCCTTGACAAAACGTCTTGGTTTTTAAAACCTGCTTATTGTGTCTTTATGCTTTAATCCTTGTTCTTTACTGTATTATCCTGTAACTTTGTGAGTGATGTATAATGTGCTTTGCACATATGCTTTTAATTTTTACGTTTTACTTATACTTACATACTATGTCATTCAGAATTGAAAAAGACACAATGGGTGAAGTTCAAGTACCTGCAGACAAATACTGGGGTGCACAAACAGAGCGTTCACGCAACAACTTTAAAATCGGACCGGCAGCTTCAATGCCACACGAAATCGTCGCAGGCTTTGCTTATTTGAAAAAAGCAGCTGCTTATGCTAACCACGAGTTGGGGGTATTACCTGTAGAGAAACGTGATGCGATCGCTACAGTATGTGATGAGATCTTGGCAGGTAAATTGGATGATCAATTTCCATTGGTTATTTGGCAAACGGGCTCGGGTACACAATCCAATATGAATGTGAACGAGGTTGTCGCAAACCGTGCACAAGTATTGGCTGGACATAAAATTGGTGAAGGTGAACCTGTATTAAAAGCAAATGATGATGTAAACAAATCACAATCATCTAACGATACTTTCCCTACAGGAATGCATATTGCGGCTTACAAAGCTGTTGCTGAAGTTACCATTCCAGGTGTAGAAAAATTGCGTGACACATTGGCGAAAAAAGCTGAGGAGTTTAAAAGCGTGGTTAAAATTGGCCGTACACACTTAATGGATGCTACCCCATTGACTTTAGGTCAAGAGATTTCAGGTTATGTTGCTCAATTGAACCATGGTCTGAAAGCTTTAAGAAATACACTTTCGCATTTGTCAGAACTTGCATTGGGTGGTACTGCTGTAGGTACAGGATTAAATACACCAAACGGCTATGACGTTGTCGTTGCTAAATATATCGCTGAATTTACCGGCCTACCTTTCGTAACCGCTGAAAATAAATTTGAGGCATTGGCTGCTCACGACGCAATCGTTGAAACACACGGTGCATTGAAGCAATTGGCTGTTTCATTAAATAAAATTGCAAATGATATCCGTATGTTGGCTTCTGGCCCACGTTCAGGTATCGGTGAAATCTTGATCCCTGAGAACGAACCAGGATCATCGATTATGCCAGGTAAAGTTAATCCAACGCAATGTGAAGCATTGACAATGGTTGCGGCGCAAGTGATGGGTAATGATGTGGCTATTACAATTGGTGGAACGCAAGGTCACTATGAACTAAACGTGTTCAAACCATTGATGGCCGCAAACTTCTTACAGTCTGCTCGCCTATTGGGTGATGCTTGTGTTTCATTTGAAGAGCACTGTGCAGCTGGTATTGAACCGAACTACAAACGCATCAAAGAATTGGTAGACAACTCATTGATGTTAGTAACGGCACTGAACACAAAAATTGGTTACTACAAATCAGCAGAAATCGCACAAACAGCACATAAAAATGGTACTACGCTTAAAGAAGAAGCCGTACGCTTAGGTTATGTGACTCCTGAAGATTTCGATGCCTGGGTAAAACCAGAAGATATGGTTGGAAGTTTAAAATAAGCTGTGACTTTTATTTCAATAAAAAACATACGAACAAAAACATACCTATTGGCACTTGCCATAGGTATGTTTTTCTTTTTTACTGCCTGCAAATTCAATTCGGATATGCAGAACGAAGGCGCACCCTTTTTACAGGGAGAATGGGTCCAAGACAGTATTCCAGGACAACAGCAGATGATGCAATATACCTTGACCGATTTCAAGTTTACCTGTGATTCTGTTTACGCGACCATGCACGTCAACAATAAGGTACAAACAATTCCGGATAGCTGTTACAAAAATGGATCCTGGACAGAACATGCAAAGGGTATTTATGTTTTGCGTGGAGACTCCATCATTGTCGATGGTATTTATACTAAAGAGAATGGCAAGCAGAAAATTTCAGGCTGCTATCTTTCCGGCCAGTATATCCCCCGCTTTAAAGTTGTTTATCATGCTGCGGATTCGGTGGTACTGGAAAGCAGATTAGATCAACGTCAGATCATCTTAAGAAAGACTAAAAATGTTACTTGTGTCCCTCAAAAAAGGTATCAATAATTTTTAGTACAATCTATTTATTATCTTCGTACCATTATCGTACAACCTCAACCTTAAAATACAATGAACAAAGGAATTATCGCTTTGGCATTTGGCGGACTTGCCATCGGAATGACCGAATTCACGATGATGGGTATCCTGCCTGATATTGCCAAAGATCTTCATATCGAGATCCCTACTGCCGCGCACCTGATTGCACTATACGCACTGGGTGTTGTTGTAGGTGCCCCAACATTAGTCCTATTTACGGGAAAATATCCGCCAAAGAAGGTATTACTTTTTTTAATGTTGCTCTTCTTTATTTTCAACGGCCTATTTAGTATTGCTCCAGGTCAATTTTTGATCAGCCTCTCCCGTTTTATGGCGGGGTTTCCGCATGGTGCATTTTTTGGTGTTGGATCTGTTGTTGCTGCTCGGTTGGCACCAAAGGGAAAAGAAGCCCAGGCTATATCTATCATGTTTACAGGAATGACCATTGCCAATTTGGCTGGAGTACCGCTAGGAACCTACCTCGGCCATCATTATTCATGGCGTTTGACGTATGGTATCATCAGTATATTGGGGTTAATCACTTTTGCAGCAATTTATGCTTGGATGCCAAAAATTGAAGCTTCCAAAGGGAATAACATCTTTAGCCAGCTCAACTTCTTCAACAAAAAAATTGCCTGGCTATTAATGGCTATTATCGCCATCGGTACCGGTGGACTTTTTGCATGGATCAGTTACATCGCACCTTTAGTGACCAATGTGTCGGGCATCGCTGCTGATCGCGTACCGTTGATTATGGTCCTGATCGGTGTTGGTATGTTTTTCGGGAATCTTATCGGCGGAAAATTGGCCGATACAATCTCCCCAACCAAAGCTGCGATCGCTAGTTTTTCTGCCATGGCGCTATGCCTTGTGATGGTTTACTTTATATCGCCATTGGGCTGGACTGCTTATCCTTTGGCATTTATTACTGGACTGGTATCCTTCACCATTGGTTCGCCGACACAACTGATGTTAATTCGCGCTTCAAAAGAAGCTGCAACATTGGCTGCGGCAGGTGGCCAGGCTGCCTTTAACCTGGGCAATACCTTAGGTGCATTTTTAGGTGGAATTCCAATAACCTGGGGTTTAGCCTATAACACACCTTCGCTTGTTGGCGTTGGCATGGCGAGCATTGGCGCACTCCTAACGCTGCTGTATTTGAAAGCCTACGACAGTAAAAGTCAATAAAAATAGCATAATCAAATGGCGCGAACCAGTTATATCAGTGTACTACGTATTGTTGCGATATTCCTCGTTATCTTGATTCATTCCTCTTCGGGCTACCTAAACAGCAATGAATTTGAGTCATTCGACTGGAGTTATGCCAATTGGATCAATAGCTTCTCGCGCTTTGCAGTACCCCTGTTTGTCATTATTTCAGGCGCTCTGCTGCTTCAGAAAGACGAAAGCACGGGACAATTTTATCGGAAACGTCTGTTAAAAATTGTCCCGCCCTTTCTTTTTTGGACGATCGTCTATCTTCTCTATTATTTTATTCGGTACATTGATTTTGACTACATTGGTTTTCCACAAGTTATTAACATTGTGTTAATTCGCTTAAAATCAGGAACGAATGC
The DNA here is from genome assembly GCF_002337775.1 of Sphingobacterium sp. UBA1897. Taxonomy (NCBI): domain Bacteria; kingdom Pseudomonadati; phylum Bacteroidota; class Sphingobacteriia; order Sphingobacteriales; family Sphingobacteriaceae; genus Sphingobacterium; species Sphingobacterium sp. UBA1897. The sequence continues at coordinate 420,588 of NZ_DDGR01000018.1, read as the reverse complement.
ACACCTTTGGTATCTATACATGATACTTGGGCTCTACCTTGCAGTTCCTTTCATACGCAAAATTGTTGGCAACTGCAGTAAAAGGGAACTTGAGATCTTTTTGGGATTGTGGTTTGCAGCGTTATTTTTTACGAATAAATGGTTCAATAGTTACCTACCTAATTTTGACCTGACCTTTTTCTCGGGGTATGCGGGTTACCTTGTCTTGGGGCATTATTTACGTAATTATCCAATCCAAATGGTCAAATTATCAAGTTTTACGTTTTTTCTGATCTGTTGTTTAATTACGGCTTCGGTGACATCGCATCTGAGTGTTTCTCGCGGAGAGTTTGACCCGACACTTTACAACTATCTTTCGCCAAATATCGCATTGAGTGCAGGCTTTTTATTCATCTTCGTGCAAGGCCTTAAACTCTCAGAACAGCTCAACCCCTTCTGGGAATTTATCGACATTCACAGCTTTGGCATTTACTTATGCCATATTTTATTGCTGAATTATATTCATCCTTTGCTTCCATTATCCACTTTGTGGAAAATCCCGGCAGCAACAGTGATCACCCTGTTGGCGAGTGCCTTACTGACGTATCTTCTCCGAAAAGTTCCCTACGGTAAATACGTCAGCGGCTAATTCTTTCATCGGAGCTTCGTTTTACAGTTTCTCTCCTTCGACCTTATTGTACACATAGAGATGTGCATTGGGGCCATCGATCGCATGGCCTTCCTGATCTAGTCCAATCAGCTTATTTTCGCCGACCTTCAATTTCATATTTGTCTCTTTCCCCGTGAGATGAACAACGGATCCGTTGTCATGCCACATGACTTTGCCAGTATCTTCAACCTTGGTATTTTTATTAATATATTCACTGACGATGGCAAAGGTATTATCATTCTTTAAGGTGATATTGGTTTTGATACCTTCACAATCTGCACAGGGAATAGTAGCTTCATAGGTACCAGCCCAATCCAGTGAGTTTTGCGATGTATGAGCAGTATCTACTGCCGCGGTCTCATGTACTGAAGAATCTGCTGTAGCATGCGGACTCTCTTTTGAAGTTTGATTGCATGCACTTAGCGAAACTGCTGCTAAGCAAAGAAATAATACGGATGATTTCATATTTATTGTTTTTTGATGTACGACACCGTATAGCAAGCAATTTCAGCGCCAAGAAAAATCAGGTGCCCATGCTGATGCTATGAAAGAAAAAAGGCTTCTTGAAGAAGCCTTTCTATTGTAAATAACTGAATTGTTTACAGTTCAAATAATCTATTGGCTACCGCAAGGGCGATAGTGCATAAAATCCTATTCAGATTAGAATGGTAGATCATCATCATCTGATGAACCAGCCAAATCTACAGGAGCAGGCATATCCGCGTAACCTGGAGAAGATGGTGCTGGAGCAGCATTACCTAATTTTGTTACACGCCATGCGACCAATGAATTGAAATAAGTTGTTACGCCATCTTTATTAGTCCAAGGACGACCACGAAGATTAAAAGATACTTCTACCTCTTCACCAATTGCTAGGTTATCAAAAATTGACGTTCTGTCTTGTGTTGATTCAAAACGGATATACTCAACAAATTGTGGGTTTTCGGCATAAGCTACAATCATATCGCGTTTTTTGAATGATTCTGTCACTTGTTGTGTCGCTCCTATCTCGTGTACTTTTCCTCTAATTTCCATAATCAAAAAAATAAATATTAAAGCGTAAAATTAAGCAATTTTTGAGGAAGAGTTTAATTAACTTTGTACAAAATATGATGGAAGTTTTCAACACCCCCAATAAAGTTATTATAACGTGCAATAAGCGCTTATCACCTTATTTGCAACAGGAAGTTAAAGAGTTAGGTTTTGACATTGTCAGGGCATTTCCTACAGGAGTAGAATTAAAGGTCAGTATAAACGATACGATCAAGCTCAATCTGAACCTGCGCACAGCATCTCAGATTTTGTATTCGTTAAAAGAGTTTACGGCCAATAATCCGACGGAGCTCTATGACGAATTGCGTCAAATCGCATGGGAAGAACTCATTCAATTTGACGGATACTTCTCTGTCAGTTCCAATGTGGACAATGAGACAATCAGCACACCATTATTTGCAAACGTCAAGGTTAAAGATGCAATCGTAGACCGTATCAAGGAAAAAAAGGGTATGCGCCCTAATTCAGGTCCGGACAATAATAAAGCGGTTGTGCACTTGTACTGGAAAGATGACCGTGCTGAAATTTTTCTCGATACCTCAGGTGAAACACTAGCGAAACATGGCTACCGGAAAATCCCTGGAAAAGCGCCAATGTTAGAAGCCCTGGCAGCCTCAACTATTATTGCATCCAAATGGGATGGTAATTCTCCTTTTGTGAACCCGATGTGTGGATCCGGAACCTTAGCTATTGAGGCAGCTCTGATTGCTACAAACAGAAAACCTGGATTATTACGCATGAACTATTCATTTATGCATTTCATCGGTTATGATGAAACAGTTTTCTTCCAGGAGCGCCGACTACTCAAAGATCAGATCAATAAAAAAGCGGCTCCGCAAATTATCGCAAGTGATATCTCGGAAGAGGCTATCAACGTCTCCAAGATGAACGCAAGAACTGCTGGTGTAGAGCAATTAATTTCATTTGAAGTATGCGATTTTGCCGAAACACACGTTCCTAAAGAAGGAGGTGTCATTTTATTCAATCCTGAATATGGTGAACGTTTGGGCACACACAGCAAGCTAGAAATTACCTATAAGCGTATGGGAGATTTCATGAAACAGGAATGCAAAGGTTATAGAGGCTATATATTTACTGGAAATCCAGATCTGGCAAAGAAAATCGGGTTGCGCGCATCCCGACGTATAGAATTTTATAATGGTAAATTAGATTGTAGATTATTAGAATACGAATTATACGAGGGTACTCGCGAAAAAACAAAAGTATTGTATGAATAACATTATTGAGCGCACAGTAGCATTTGTGCAAGACCGGTTGAAATTTGCAGAAGCAGGCCACGATTGGTCGCATATTCAACGCGTATGGAACAATACGAAGTTAATTTTAGAAGATGAAGAAGCAGATGTTATGGTGTGCGAACTGGCGGCGCTATTACATGACATCGCTGACAGTAAATTCCATGATGGCGACGAAACAATCGGCCCTCGTGTTGCCGGAGAGTTTTTGGCAAGTCTAGAAATTTCGCCTGAGATCATTGACCATGTCAAGAAAATCATCTTCAACATGTCTTTCAAAGCAAGTTTAGGTGAAGTTTCATTCCATTCAAAAGAGATGGAGATCGTGCAAGATGCTGACCGTCTAGATGCTATTGGCGCAATAGGTATTGCCCGCGCGTTTAGCTTTGGCGGAAACAAAGGCCGTGAGATGTATAATCCCAATGTTCCCGTTCAGGAATATAAGGATAAGGAAGCGTACAAGCATTCGGAAGCTCCTACAATCAATCACTTCTACGAAAAGCTACTATTGTTAAAGAATAAGATGAATACAGAAGCCGCGAAAAGAATCGCAGCGCATCGCCATGATTATATGCTCAGCTTCCTAGATGAGTTCATGGCCGAATGGAACGGTAAAAAATAAATTACACTTAACAATTCCTAAATATAAAAGTGGTACTTTAGATCTTGTACATCGAGATAAAAAGTACCACTTTTTTTGTCCATGTAAAATCAGCTTTTAAACAGCTTTGTAAGAAACGATCCTATCATTAGGGGTCGATTTTTTACCATAAACATCTTAATCGGTAATATAATGCCCAAAAAGAGAAATAGAATAGGAATAAATCAACGAGTGAAACGTGCAAATTATGCCGTTGAAAACAAACACTCATACATAATTATCACATGAAAAAACATATTTTTAGCTGTCTGACACTAGCCATGGTGATCTCATCGTCGGCATTATTTGCACAAACTAAGGCCATTGCACATCGTGGCGTATGGAAAAACAGCCACCTTCCGCAAAATTCCATTGCTTCTTTAACAGCAGCCCACGACCTTAAGCTCTTCGGATCCGAATTTGATGTGCATTTGACCAAAGACAATATTCTTGTGGTCAACCACGATAATGATTTCTATGGTATCGATATTGCCACAGCAACGTACAAGGAGCTCTTAGAAAAGAAGCATCCTAACGGTGAATCTATTCCCACCTTGGAAGAATATCTTAACGCTGGTAAAAAATTGAAAGGTTTACGTCTTATCCTTGAATTGAAAATCAATAAACTAGGGGTAGAGCGTACACTTGAAGCGACCACAAAAACGGTGGAAATGGTTAAAAACTTGAAAGCAGAGAAAGTCACTGATTATATTTCCTTTAGCTTTGAGGCTTGTCAGAAGATTCACGAACTGGCGCCTAAGGCCAATATTCAATACCTCACAGGCGATAAAACTCCTGCTGAGGTGAAGGCCGCAGGAATAAATGGTTTGGATTATCACTTTTCGGTTTTCAAAAAGAACGCGACATGGCTGAAAGATGCACATCAACTTGGCATGAAAGTGAACGCGTGGACAGTAAACACAGAAGAGGAAATGACAAATCTAATTAATCAGAAAATTGATTTTATTACAACTGACGAACCTGAATTGTTGCTCCGTGTATTAAAGAAATAACAATACCGTTGAAATAGTCATGGTTCCTAATCAGTCGACCACTTATCAGGCCGACTTAATGAGCATGACCGTTTCAGTACCTTTTTAAAAACTAGATTCTAAATGAAAAAAAGTATTATTCTCGCTTTAGCGCTCTGCCTATCCTTTCTGTCTTATGCACAGGAATTTATTGCAGCAAGCTATAATATCCGTCAAAGAAATACCGTCGATGTTGACAACATGTGGAACGACCGCAAAGTTCCGCTAACCAATCTGATTAAATACCATGGCTTTGATATCTTTGGTATCCAAGAAGGTTTTTTTGATCAGGTTCAAGATCTTAAAAAGCTCCTTCCTGGATTTGATTATGTGGGTGTTGGTCGCGACGATGGTGCACAAGAGGGCGAGCACTCGGCTATTTATTACAATACAAATCGCTTTAAAGCAATAAAGAGCGGAACTTTCTGGCTTTCGGCGACAGATACCGAACACCCCAATAAAGGCTGGGATGCAGCACTACCGCGGATCTGTACCTGGGGTATTTTTGAAGACAAGGCCAACAAAAAACGCTTCATCTTCATGAACACGCACTTTGACCATATCGGCCGTACTGCACGCACCGAGAGTGCCAAGTTGATTCTAGAAAAAGCAAAAGAGTTTGCCAAAGACCTACCTTTGATTTTAACCGGCGACTTCAATGTGGATGAAAAAGATGAGGCTTATTTCACATTAGCCAATAGCAAAGTAGTCACTGACGTACATGAACTGGCAACATTCAAATATGAACCCAATTCTTCCTTCAATGGCTGGGGCAAAAGCATCAGACCAACAGGCCGCATTGATCATATTTTTATTACCAAACCTTTCCAGGTTAAAAAATATGGTATCCTGACGGACACGTATATGAATAAATTCCCCTCAGATCACTTTCCAGTAGCAACGACGCTCTCCTGGAAATAATATCAGGTTAATTACAACAACCCTATAACACAAACAGCAGGTTCGCTTAGAATCTGCTGTTTTATTTTTTGGAACAGCTTTTTATTTATACCGCATCAGGGATAGCGATTCAGCACGGTGTAGCGCATCTGCTACGATTCTTGACAATAGCTATGGTTCCTAGCAATTGCTTTAAACTTTCACATAAATTAACAGTCGATATGTTTAATTTTGACAGCAAAACAATAACATGATGAAATTTCCACTATTATATTGTACACTATTTGTCTCAGGACTACTTTACTCCAATGCAAGCGAAGCACAGATTTTTAAGAAAATCAGTGAAACATTGACAAAAGCAAGTCAGGGCCAAACCGACAGTACTAAAACGACGACAGCATCAAATACTAAAGCAACAGCATCAAAATCCAACACCTTGACGTCTTTATCCAACAAAGATGCTTCATTGGGGATCAAACAGGCTTTAAGCAATGGTTTAAATCTGAGTATCGAATCTTTAGCCAAGAAGGATGGTTTTTTGGGTGATGCGGCAGTAAAGATTTTGATGCCTGCCGAAGCACAGAAAGTAGAAAAAACACTTCGTGCTGTTGGTATGGGAAAATTATGCGATCAGTTTATACAGAGCATGAACAGAGCTGCTGAGGGAGCCGTCAAAGAGGCTGCCCCCGTATTTGTCAATGCACTTTCAAAGATGACAATTACAGATGCGACCAATATTCTTCTAGGCAGCAAAGAAGACGCCGCGACAACGTTTTTTAAAACAAATACATCGACAGAATTAACGAACAAATTTAGTCCTGTTATCAAATCTGCCATGGGTACAAACAATGTGGACCAGTATTGGACACAATTGACCTCAGCTTACAACAACCTCCCTTTAGGCAATAAAGTGGAGACAAATCTTACAGCCTACGTTACGCAGAAAGCAATTGATGGTCTTTTCATCAAAGTTGCCGACCAGGAGTCAAAAATTAGACAGAACATAGGCGGCAGCAGAAATACCAATATTTTACAGAAAGTATTTGGTTACGCAGACGAAAAGAAATAGAGAACGATACAATAAAAAGAGGACCTGTCAACGATTTGATAGGTTTTTTTTTAATGTGGGATCATCCAAGATTTCTGTTCACATAGCTATGGGTAAAACTTTACTGTTCAAAAGCGCTACAGCACATTGTATGTAGCAATAAATTATAGATAACAATAAATTCCTTTCAGCGGGAATTGGGGGCGTGCCCCCTCCTATGAGTTTCAGTTATTGTCAGTTTGTTAACAAATAGAATCAAACCTGTAGAGTAGGGACAAATTGTTTGTAAATGCAACCAAATTAAATTGCAAATAAAAAGCAATTTATCTAAGTTTGACCACCCTTATCACATTAAGGCTATTAGAAAATGAGCACATTTGAGATCAACAACATAAGTGATTTTTCGGTATCCGAAAGATTTCAACGCTATGTACAGATTGACACACAATCTGATGCAAATTCACCAACATGTCCTTCTACGGAAAAGCAAAAGAACCTTGGAAAGTTACTTGTAGCGGAGTTGCTGGAATTGGGTATTTCGGACGCGGCAATGGATGAAAATGGCTATATCTATGCAACTATTCCATCCAATACTGCCAAGCAAGTTCCTGTTATCTGCTTCTGTTCTCATATGGATACATCTCCGGACTCTTCTGGAAAAGATGTTAAACCACTGGTTCATCCTAATTATCAGGGCCAGGATCTTGTGCTTCCTGACGACAAGAGTATTATTATCAAATACGCCGAACATCCCGATCTAGCCAATCAAATTGGCCATGATATCATTACAGCGAGTGGCACCACTTTGTTGGGTGCAGATGACAAAGCAGGTGTGGCCGAAATCATGGATGCTGCCCGTTTATTAATGAAACATCCTGAAATCAAACATGGTGATATCAAAATTCTTTTCACACCAGATGAGGAGATTGGCAGAGGTGTTGATAAAGCAGATTTGAAACGTTTAGCAGCAGATTTTGCTTATACAATGGATGGCGAAAGAGCTGGAACCATTGAGGATGAAACATTTTCAGCGGATGGAGCTACATTAACTATTCATGGTGTGTCCGTACATCCGGGCTTTGCTAAGGGTAAAATGCAAAGTGCCATCAAAATCGCCAGTGCGGTAATTGATGCACTACCAAAAGATCGACTTTCACCTGAAAGTACCAATAAAAAAGACGGCTTTGTACACCCTGTTCATATCAGTGGATCTGTGGAAAAAGCTGAAATTCAATTTATCGTACGCGATCACGTTACAGCCAATCTAAAGAAACATGAAGATGAGCTGGAAGGCATCGCAAAATCGATTGTCGAACAATATCCAAACTGCACCTATACTTTTGTCGTAAAAGAACAATACCGTAACATGAAAGAAGTGCTGGATCAGCATCCTGAAATTATGGAAATCGGTATGGAAGCCATCAACCGTGCAGGAATGGTGGCCGAAAGAAGAAGTATCCGCGGTGGAACAGATGGCTCCCGCCTTTCATTTATGGGCTTACCTTGTCCAAATATTTTTGCTGGAGGGCATGCTTTCCACGGAAAACAAGAGTGGGTAGCTGTACAAGATATGGAAAAAGCCGTCAAAACAATTTTGCATGTTGTATCTTTATGGGAAGAAAAAGCATAAAGGAAAAATAAATTATAATGAAAAACGACGTATTAAAAGCAATACACTACAGAAGATCCGTATTTCAAGCTTCCTTTACTGAAGAAGAAGTCAGTAAAGAGGATATCTTGAGTATCTTGGAAGCGGCCAATGCTGCTCCAACACACAAAAGAACACAACCTTGGCGTTTTGTGATCTTCCGCAAAGAAGGATTAGAACGTTTAGGCACCGAATTATCACGTATCTACAAATCGGTAACACCTACAGAGAAATATACTGAAGCAACAGAAATAACAATGGGCAAAAAAGCAACACAGTCAAACGTTGCCATTGCGATTGTTGTCAATTATACGGGCGAAGTTCCTGAATGGGAAGAATTGGCTTGTACAGCTGCTGCAGTTGAAAACATGTGGTTGGCTGCACACTCGCTAAATATCGGGGGATACTGGGCGACTCCAGGTTTAATCAATCACTTGGGTGGTTTCTTAAATCTCGAAGAAAATCAAAAATGTATCGGTCTATTCTACTTAGGACACCACCAATCTGAGGCGCGTGAACCTATCCGTACACCCATTGCAGATAAAATTCGTTGGGAAGAGTAAATCTCTATATAGAAATACAGAGCGGTCTAGCCACACTTCCAGGCCGCTTCTGATTTTTTCTTGCTACCATTTGCATCAAATAGTATGCTATTAATATAAAAAGCCAAACAACCATAGTGGGACCTTATTTTGATGACCAAACTCAATGTCATCTGCTGCAATGTAGGCATTGTTTATTCCTTTAATTTGTTTATTGGACTTGTCTCTCCCTCCTACCTCAAAGGTGTACTTTTCATCAACAATAAAATCTCCTTGCTCCGCATAGTTCACCTGATGTTGAAATGCAAGTTGGTTAACAAAAAATGTTTCCCTTAGATTTCCAGGGTTAACATTTTCATGTGCAAATAAGAAGGAAAGGTTGGTATTGTCTAGAAAAATTTTAGATGGTTTTTGTAACTGACTTATACCTTCACCCACCTTATAGAGATTATGCGTTAAACTAATTTCATCCAAATAGTAGAGATAAGACAACAGAGTTGTCCGGCTAATACCAATCTTTTCACTGAGCTTACTGATGTTAGGCACAAAAGGGACAGATTCAGCAATGATAACAAGCAATTGCTTAATCTTAGTAACATAAGCGATATCTACATTTCGTAAGAGCGGCAATTCAATTTCCAGAATCATATTAATGACCTCCATTACTCGCATCTCATATAAATCAAGCTGTTCTCGGTAATAAGGATAATAACCATATTTCAAATATTTCTCAAAATGCTGAAAAGGTTTAACTATGGCATTGATTTTATAGTCCACTTTGCTATGCTCTTCTAAAATTTGATCCAGGCTAAATATTGGGAAAGTAGTTTTTGTTTCCAATGAAAGAAATTCACGAAAGGAAAATCCCTGCATTTTGTAAACTACTGCCCTACGACTTAAATCAGCACGGGCATTCAGAATTTCTAAAAGGGAGGAGCCAGTAAAGATGATCTTCATCTCAGGGTAGTCGTCATAAATATTTTTTAATATTTGGGCCCAGCCTTCATATTTATGTACTTCATCCAGAAACAGATACTTTCCTCCTTTTTGATCGAATTCATATACTAAATCCAGCAAAGACTTATTATTGAACCACACTGCATCCAAACTGACATAAAGCACTTCGTCCAACCTGTCGAACAAATTTAGCTTAATGTATTGAAGCAATAAGGTCGTCTTACCAATTCCCCTTGCTCCTTTAATTCCAATTAAGCGAGCGGACCAATTAATTTCATACATTATATTTCGCACAAAATTCATATCCACAAACCTTATGCGTCGTTTAAATTGTTGAACTAGTTCTTCCATGTGATAATGTTTATTTTGTTTGAAAAATGCCTATTTTGTTTATTATAAAAAACAAAAATATAAAAAATCGTTCACTGCACTGAACAAAAGAAACAAATATTTATCTATTTAAAGATATTTTAATAGCAAACCGCTCGGTTTCTTCCGAGCCGCCCGCTCTGTGTATAGGTTAATTAATTATACGCAATAGGCAACCTAAATCCATTTTTATTAAATATTTAATAATGAGCCCTTAACCATTTAACAATCTTGCAGGGATAATTTCGCAACATACTTGTGACAGACACTAATCAACTAAAAAGTGAAATTATTATGCAAAGACAGATCATTTGGTTAATCTCATTGACCATCATTACATTTTTTCAAATTCCAACCAACAGCTGGGCTCAGGGTACGGAAGCAACCATTACAGGTCGTATCATGGACAACAATGGCCCCGTAAAAGGAACGTCTGTATCGGTAAAAAATGAATCTACCGGGTTTAAACAAACAACACTGACGAATCAAAATGGTATCTATACCTTTCCACAATTACCTTTAGGGTCACCGTACAGCATATCAGTAAACCATGTTGGCTATGCCGAACAAAAAAAGACCGACTATAAATTAAGCTATGGTGACGAACTCAATGTAGATTTTACCTTATCATCAGCCGAAAATAAATTGGATGAAGTCATCGTTCAGGGAACTGCAGCTGATCTAAAAAACAAGATCAAGACATTGGGTGCATCCACAGCTATTACGGCCAATGATCTCAAAAAAATGCCTGTAAATGGACGTAATTTCTCCTCGCTAATTGATTTATCACCTGTTAGCAGTGGAACAAATCTAGCCGGACAACGAGCATCTTCGACCAATTTTACGGTAGACGGCATGAATTCACGGAGTACCGTCGCTGGCGGGAACAGCGGTGGCGCCTATTCAATCTCCATGGAAGCGATTCGGGAATTCAAGGTAGTGACCAATGACTACGATGTCACGTTCGGCCGCAGCGGTGGCGGAAGTATTACCACAGTAACCAAATCAGGCACCAACACCTTAACGGGAAGTGCGTTCACTTTTGCTCGTGCGGGCTGGCTTTCGAGCAAGTACAACCTGAATGGAACGGCACGTAAACAAAAATTCTCCACCTATCAATATGGATTTTCACTTGGTGGGCCAATCATCAAGGACAAAGCCCATTTCTTTGTAACCTGGGACCGTCAAATGGATACCCGCCCACTTCAGATCGCTGATATTCAAACAACCGAGGATATTGCACGTTACAAAGTAACGCAGGCTACTTTAGATGAGTTTACCCGCATTGCTGTGGGCAAATATGGCGCTAGCGCCGATCGTCTGTTTGGCTCTTTCGACAAAAAGAAAAAGACCGATGCTGCCTTTGCCCGCATTGACTGGCAGTTGAACGATAAAAACCTATTGACAATTCGTAACAACTTTGTCTACGATATGGACAATCAACAGGAAGGGGACAATACAGGGATCAATGCTTTTGAATCTTATACCAACAGAAGATACATAAACAATAGCCTAATGGCCTCCTTGCGTACGTCTATCAACTCCAAACTGACCAACGATTTGAAGGTACAACATTTCTATGAACGCTCAGAAGCACAGCATAATGTTGCTGGATTTGATCAATCACACAGTATTCCGCGTGCGATCGTCGAATCCGTTCAATCTGTAGACGGTACAAATAAATATACCAATTCAATACAGCTTGGTGGTCAGCGTTACGCGCCAGAATGGTTCAACGGAAATATGTTACAATTGGTCAACAACCTATATTATAATACAGATAAAATCAAATATACCTTCGGTGCAGATGTCATGTATACCAACATGGACTTCCGCTACGGCAGCGAAATGAATGGTCGCTTTTATTTTACCGGTCTGCAAAATTTCGACAACCTGACTCCTTATCGCTATGCCCGTGATGTATATATGACCGACAAAGAAAACACCCTGGTCAACAATCTGGCTGTAGGCCTTTATGGACAAATGGAAGCTAAAATCGCAAGAGGTCTTGATGTTGTCGGCGGCCTACGTCTAGACAACACGAAATACCTAAAGAAGGCAACATTCAACCAAACGGTCTATGACGAACTGGGTCTCTCGACCGATAATGGGATCAATACCTTTCAGATACAGCCCCGTGTGCAGTTCAACTGGGATATCAATGAAGAAAAGAAAAATATCATCCGTTTTGGCGCTGGTATATTCGGTTCGGCCCTCAACCCCTATTCTATGTTAAACAATATGTTGTTTGATGGTTCACGCATTGCCGGTGTAGATATTACTGACCCGACCTTAATTCCCAAGCCAAATTTTGCAGGATATCGCAAGGATCCCGATACAGCTCCGGGACGTGAATTGTTGGACAATCCAAAGATTGAAAAACTTGTCACCATCAATACCAATAGTAAGGATGTGAAAGTGCCGACGGTATATAAAGCCAATATCTCCATCAATCACTTTTTCACACCTTCATTACGTATCGGATTAAGTGCTTACGGAACTTGGGGACGCAACAATTATATGTATGTAGATCGCAATATGGTGGAGGACCCTTACTTTAGACTTACTGCCGAAGGTAACCGTGGGGTGTATGTTCCTGCATCGAGCATCAACACGACAAATGGTGCCGCCAACTGGACCAATAGCCGTAAAACCAAACAAATAGGCCGTGTATTAGAAATGAACAGTGAAGGGAAAAATAATTCTTACACCGTTGTACTGGACGGAACTTATCGTTATTATAAGGACGGTCAGATCACCATGTCTTACACTTGGAACGATACAAAAGATAATACCTCCTATAACGGTAATGTTGCCAACTCCGCCACCCTTTCCCTGATGGTCAAAGATGATCCACGCGACTTGAGTACGATGACATATTCGGACAATCAATTCCGCCATAAAGTCGTCTTTTATGGTACCATGCCATCATTATGGGGTGTTTCGATGGGTTTACGTTTCAGCGGAATTGCAGGAACACGCTATTCTTTAGCGGTCAATGGGAATGTCAACGGTGATTTTGTAAATTCCAACGATCTTGCCTTCGTATACGATCCAAATAACAAAAACACCCCCGATTACATCAAAACCGGCATTCAAGCTATTTTAGACGATCCAAATGCAGAGCAAAGCATCAAAAAATACATCAATGGAAACCTCGACCGCATAGCCGAACGTAACGGAGGCATCAACGGTTTTTATGGCGTATTTGACTTGCACTTGGCCAAAAATCTAAAAGTTTACAAGAAACATGGCATCGAAGCTTCGATAGACATTTTCAATGTAGCCAACCTTTTGAAAAAAACTTGGGGCGTAGGACACAATCTGGGTAAACAAAATCTATATGCCATCAAAAGCTTTGATGCAGCGAATCAACAATATGTTTATAATATGAGTTCAGGCGTTGGCGTATCTAACTTAAATGGTAATCCTTATCAAGTACAACTGGGCCTGAGATATGCATTTTAAGTAATTCAGACCCTATAAAAAGAGCAGCGAGCCATTTCCTATGAAAGAAATGGCTCGCTGCTTTTATCAGATCACTTCTATTTCTTCTCAATTCCAAAACAATGCGGAGGTTTAATGACAGCTGCTTGTGCCGGATTATTTTCCGCTTTCGCGGGGAAAACAATCTTTAAACGTCCTTTTGTTCCCTGCCATTTTGGTCCATTCTGGAGAAGGCGAACCGTTTCATTATAGAGTGATTGATCGGGTTGCCCTTCGGTACTAATATTAGTGGGCACTCCATTTTTGTCGACTGTAAAATTGACAATAATTTCGCCACCTCCTGCAGGCGCTACGGACTTCTGGTTGAGGTACTGTTCAAAAATTTTCCATCCTTCACGGGGTGTTGCATCCCCCCCATTCAGCAAAGGTTGAACAGATACCCTATTTTCAGGTTCACTTAATTCTACATCCGTTGTGCGCTCAGCTTTACCGCTAAAATGTTTAAAATATAGCAGGGCCAATAAAGTCACAAAAAGTACACCCGCGGTAGCACCTATGGCCAAACGCTGCCATGTGAAATACTGGGCGTGTCTTGTTGCAACAGTATCTTCCACCCTACGATTCAGGCGTTGTTGCAATAGGCTCAATTGCCGGGCATCCACACCATTTTGCAATCGGTAACCATCGATGGCATCTTGTAAAAAGGGATCTTCCAACGCTTCACGTTCCAACTGAAACATCTCCTCTTTACTCATCAAACCATGGATGTAATTATGGATCCTTGATAATTGATAATTATTTTCCATTTTCTTTCCTTTCCATACAGATTTTCAGATTGCGCTTTCCATTTTGAATAGCACTTTTGACCTTATTCAAATCATATCCAGTCAAATCTGCAATATCTTTATAACATTTTTGCTCGAGATAGAACAAACGTACACATTCCTCTTGTTCGCGGTTTAAAGTTTGCATACAGCCTTCCAGTTTCTCGAAATCCTTTTCTTCCCACTTCGCTTCACTGGTATCATTTAGCTTTTGTTCGCTTTCAAACAAATTGTTTTCAATATCAACCTGCGTCGTCCGCTTATCCTTACGTAATTGCATAAGGCAATAATTTTTACTGTAAACGTGTAACCAGCTCTTAAAATTATCGACTTCATATTGACGAAGCTTCGGTATCAGTTCTTCAAATATCTGCATCACAGCATCCTGACTACGATCGGGATCCTGTAAGTATTTAAAGCACACACCATAAAGCAAAGACATATAGGGCGAATATAGTTTCCCCAGTGTAGACAAGTCACCGCTTGTTTTATAGTGTTGTAAAAGCTCTTTTTCGTTCATGCGCAAATCATTCACCTTAATGATGATTTAATATACAAATTTCCATATATAAAAAAAGGAGCTATTCAAAATTACCGAAAAAACAAAAACCGTCCCCATGATAAAATGGAGACGGTCGATAAGAATATACTATGAATTACGGATTTAATTCCCTTGTTTCCAATTGTATCGCAGTGTAACGCCGTAAGTCCTCGGATCTGCAACTACACCTGCGTATTGCCCATAACTTCCAGGTGCCGCCAGCAACTGCTCGTAGTAATCTTTATTTGTTAGATTTCTACTCCACACAAACACCGAAATACCATTCGATCCCCTGAATCCTAGCCTGGCGTTCAAGACCGAATAGGCATCAATATTTAGGTATTGGGATGGTGAAGAACTGGACGAAAATTTAGAACGGTGAAATAGGTCTGCACCTAAAAAGTAAGATCCATTAAGCCCGATCAGCTTACCGCTTTTATTCGCTTCGCCACCCAGCGACCAGGACCATTTGGAAACACCAGGAAGGACGCCACCAGAAATATCTTTAAAAGCCTGAGCTCCGCCAACCTCTTCTAAAGGGACAGGTGCATTGGTAAATTTGACATACTTGGCATCTGTATAGGCCAGTGCTCCATTCAATCGGAGAAAATGTCCGATGTTGATGTTTCCATCCAATTCAACACCCTTTACACGCACCTTCTCGGCATTGGCCAGATAACCACGGTTCACCCCTGGTTCAGGAGTCTGCACTTGGGTCTGGTAGTCTTTGATATCCGTTTGGTAGACGGTCAGATTGAGCAGTGAATTGCGTGTTGGATTCGTCTTCACACCAATTTCCTTATGACGGACAGCCTCAGGTTTTACTTCGGCGAGATCCAGCAACACTGCTCCATTGGCTGTCGGCAATCCGCCGACGTTGATACCGACAGGTTTATAGCTGATGGAATACGTTGCGTAAGCATTTATCTTTGGATTGAAGCGATATCTTGCGGAGAGTTGACCAGAGAAATTGTCTGCATCCGCATTGACATCAAAAGTCTGATTGGTATATACACCGTTCTTTAAGGCAAGCAGGGCGGGATCTGAGGTCTGCAAACCACCATAGGTCTGCCTATCGTAGTTGGCCACCTTTTTATCGTAATTGTAGCGCAGCCCTGGGAGGATATGTAATTTTGGCGTCACAGCCCAATCAATCTGTGTATAGGCTGCCAAGCTTGTGCTTTTAATCCCGTAAACGGTCTTGATTCCAAAATTGTCAAATAATCCCGGTGTCTGCCACAAAGCACTGGTAGAGCTTTTTTGAAAACGCCAAAAGGCAGATCCTGTTTCTTCGGTATGTACGGGATCTGTGCCCAGATCCTGCCAAAGGCCAAATAAACCGACAACCCCGCTAACCTTTTCACTGATTTTTCCAGAGTATCTGAACTCCTGTGACCACTGGTTATGGACGGAATTACCTGCTGAAACGGTGTATACCGGAAGTCCTAAATAATCGCGGTCATTGAGCGGGACCCATGTCCATGTCCGCCACGCAGAGGTTGAGGTCAGTGTCCCTTCTCCAATCTTGATATCGGCATTCAATGCGACCCCACCCAATTTATTATCAGCTTTAGATTGCGTATCCAAATCTATCTTACGCTCGAAGGCACTTTTATAAGGCAACTCGTAGCCCAGATCTTTAATAATTGCATCAAATTGTCTGTAGTCTGCACGCTGTGTTTTTACAACTCCGGCAACCGCCCAGCCGTAACCATCGGGTTTTTGTGATGACACATCACCCGAAAGCACCAGTTTGATATTCTCGGTTGGGGTAAACAGCAATTGCCCTCTAAAGCCCAGGTTGTTGATATCATTGATCTTCCTATTGGTATGTACATTAAACAAGTTTCCATCCCGCTGTGTGCCAGAGAAAGAAGCTCTCGCAGCCAGGTTTTTGGCCAATGGCCCCGAGATTGAAGTCTTCGCCTGAATAAAACCTTGGTTTCCGTAGCTGACTTCCACATTGGCCTCTGGTGTGAATTGTGGTAAACGTGAGGTTATATTAAATGCACCTGCTGTTGTATTCTTTCCAAAGAGTGTACCTTGAGGTCCACGTAGCACCTCTATCTGGTCGATATCAATAAAGTCCAGCCAAGTCGCGGCAGGGCGGGCGATATATACACCATCAAGATAAAATCCTACACCAGGATCGATACCATCATTGGTGAGGCCATAAGTTGAGCCCAGTCCCCGGATATTAAGCGTCGTATTACGTGCATTCGATGCATATAACTGAACTGTAGGTACAAGCTCTTTCAGTCGATTGACATTAAATGCCCCTGCATCCTCCAATGCAGCGCCACGAATAATCGATACGGGAATCGGAACATCCTGTAACTGCTCCTTACGACGGCGTGCGGTGACCACTACTTGATCCAATGCTTCCAATCGTGGGGTAAGCTCAATCACTGCTGGAGAATGGTCCACCACGATATGACGAGTTTGATAACCAACAATGGATACGATCAATGAAAATGGCAATTTTTGTCCAGTTACAAACTGGAAAACGCCTTTACTGTCGGTTTTCACCTGGTGTGTAACGGCCTCCAACTGAACCGTTACGCCTTGCAGGGGCTCTTTTGTTACGGCGTCAATTACGGTACCTGTTAACGAGGCATTTATAATAGGTTTAGGGTTTTCTACTTGCGCGTAGGTATGGTAAGAACCTGTTAAAAGCAAGCTAAAAATGACGCTAATTCGAAAAATAGCATTTTTTTTCATAAATTTATTCAGTTTAATGGTGAATCTAAAACAAGTGCCAACGCCAATCGATACTTGCTTCATTGTTAAAACTTTGTAAAAGGGAAGCCTCGGCTTCCCTTTTCTAATATAAGAGAGTGTAAGAGAGAAATTTTAACAACACATTCGTTTCTTGTCACTTTTTAGGGTAACAACAGATCCTTCTACCGAAGCAACCAATAAATTTGTTTTTGGAGAGTAATTTTGTTTCATTCTTTTTATCTTGTTATTTTCTTTTATTTCCTGCTGCATAAACGAATCCGTATATGCACTTATCAGGCGGCAATTTCAAACAACTTTCATCACATTTCTTTTTTATAAAATCAATTTCATGGCTAGTTCGATTCATAATCAAGTCAGTCCTTTTTGCCCGCCTTCCTATTTATCTGTAAATCAGATAACGATACAAATATATAAATATTTTTTAAAAGACTACTAATTTGATAGATTTAATGATATATTTTTAAAAAAAGCCATTAAACCTTAATTTTAAGACACTTAAAGCAAATAAAAAGTGCTTCGAATTTCTTTCAGCATGAAAAAAATCATGAAGGCAGCCATCCTAATCACCAACAATCCAGCGAAAATCAAGAAGCAAGCGATTTTATAAAAAACGAAGATCTGTGCTACGAATCAGAAAAAAATTCACGCATAAACCCTTGATGAAAAAGCATAAAAAAGGCCGTCCTAGTTAGACGGCCATCTTCACAATCATATTTTAACGATCTATTTCACCTTGAAACACTTAGCGTCTTAGCGAAATAGCACCAGAGCAATCAATAAGGTAATAATAACATTAAAAGTCTGGGCAATCAGAAAAGCATATAGCGGTTTCTTGTTATCTTGAGCAAAAAGATCCTTAAAGTTCGTTTCCAAACCAATGGATGTAAATGCCAGGGTAAACCAGAGGCCCTGTAAGTTTTTCAAACTTCCTTTGACGGCATCAATCTTCTCAGGAGATATCACGAATGAAAAGAGCAGCGATGCAAATACAAATCCCAACACAAACTTCGGGAAACGTTCCCATATAATTTTTAGCGTAGGTTTATCCCGCTTGGTTTCATCATCAACCGATTTCGCATAAGTCCAATAAATACTGATTGCAAAAGCAGCCAGCCCCAACAATACGTTTTGGGAAAATTTCACAATGGTACTGATCTTCAACGCTTCTTCTCCGACCAGCGAACCTGAAGCCACGACAGCACCGGTTGTATCAATACTCCCGCCGAGCCAAGCACCGGTAACTTCTTGCGACAAGCCCATCCACTCCGCCATATAAGGCATGAAAATCATCATTGGAATCGCTGTAATAAGGACCAGTGAAATGACATAGGAAAGCTTTTTGCTATCACCTTTAATTGCTCCCGAAGTTGCTATCGCTGCGGAAACACCACAAATAGATACTGCACTCGACAGCATTAGGGACATCTCCTTGTCAATCTTTAATTTTTTACAGATCCAGAACGCAAAATACCAAACAGACAATACGACAGCCAGTGCTTGAATAAGCCCCAAGGATCCCGCTTTCAGGATATCCCCGAAGATCACGGTAGTCCCGAGCAGAATTAGGCCTATCTTGACATACAGTTCGGTACTGAGCGCCTCTTTAAACCAATTAGGCAGTTTAAAGCAATTGCTGATGACTAAACCGATAATCAAACTAAAAATTACAGCTTCGAGATTGTATTCTTTAACTGTTGCATTCCCTGCCAGCACCAATGCAAATACGGTAAGGATAAATA
This sequence comes from Sphingobacterium sp. UBA1897, assembly GCF_002337775.1. Classification (NCBI taxonomy): domain Bacteria; kingdom Pseudomonadati; phylum Bacteroidota; class Sphingobacteriia; order Sphingobacteriales; family Sphingobacteriaceae; genus Sphingobacterium; species Sphingobacterium sp. UBA1897. The sequence continues at coordinate 401,202 of NZ_DDGR01000018.1, read as the reverse complement.
CAACAGGAAATACAACGAATAAATGTTTTACAGATTTCCCCAAAAGAAAGGCGCCCAATATCGCGGTAACGAATACAAAAATAAACTGCTCAAAAAGCTTCATTAAATTTGTCGGGTCGAAAACCGTTGCGACGAGTTCGGCGGAATTACTCCACGAAAAACTAGGTACTGGCGCAACAATTCCTGAGAGTGCGAGAAATATGGTAGCGATCCCCAAAATGACGACTACCCAGTCTTCTGTAAATGTAAATGATCTTGAAGATGTCATATAATGGTTAGGGTTTAAAAGGTTAAATTTAGCATAATTACAGTGACTTTCTAGGATTGTAACACAAAAATGGCCGAAGATTTCTCTCCGGCCATTAACCAAAACCAATAATCTATTATCAATCAAAAACAATATTTATTCTCATCTATCAATTTCTTAGCGATTCGCTGACGTGCATCTTTCACATTAAATGGCTGTGCTTTTGTAAATCTGCGCAAACCAACCAACATCATATTCAGTTCATCACCCTCTCCAAAAGAATATAATGCTTCTTTACCGGCAGCGCTGATTTTATCAATAGCACCATACAGATAGATCTTAGCCATATCTTTTGCATAGTCTGCTTTATCAGATCCTGTATGCAGCAATTTTTCTGCACGTAACAAGACTGATTCGGTGATATAAACATACCCGATAATATCTGCAATATTCATGAGGATTTCCTCTTCTTTGGAAAGAGACATCATCAATTTTTGCACTGCTGCTCCCGCAATCAATAACCCAGCTTTTTTAAGGTTTGCCACAATTTTCTTTTCTGCAGCGAAAGGCGCATCGTCCTCTTCACCAAAATCTGGAATAGCTAGAAGCTCTCCAGCTACAGCTTGGGCAGGTCCCATCAGATCCAATTCACCTTTCATGGCCCGTTTTAACAGCATGTCAACGACAAGCAATCGATTCACTTCATTCGTACCTTCAAAGATCCTGTTGATCCGTGAATCCCGATAAGCGCGTTCCATTGGCGCATCTGCTGAGTAACCCATTCCACCATAAATCTGTACCCCTTCGTCTACCACATAATCCAACATCTCCGAGCACCATACTTTGATGATCGCACACTCAATTGCAAACTGCTCCACCGACTTCAATTTTGCTTTTGCTTCATCCATCCCGCCGGCAATCAATGCATCGTAGGCATCATCAATATTTTGACCGGCACGATACGATGCCGACTCCACAGCAAACAAACGTGTTGCCATCTCAGCCAGCTTATAACGAATGGCGCCAAATTTAGAAATCGGCAGATTAAACTGCACACGTTCATTGGCATACTGCACCGCATGGTTGATCACCATACGTGCCGAACCGATCGTGGCAGCGCCCAGTTTTATACGACCAATATTCAGGATATTTACAGCAATCTTAAATCCATTTTCACGATCAGAAAGCATATTCTCTACAGGAACGGCGCAATCGTTGAAAAAGATCTGACGTGTTGAAGATCCCTTGATACCCAATTTATGTTCTTCGGGATTCATCGTGATGCCACCAAAATCTTTCTCGACAATAAATGCCGTCAGGTTTTTATCATCATCGATTTTTGCAAATACGATAAAGATATCTGCAAAACCACCGTTTGTAATCCACATTTTTTGTCCGTTGATCAAATAATGTGTCCCTTCGGCATTTAATTTTGCGGAAGTACGGCCCGAATTTGCGTCCGATCCAGCATTGGGCTCTGTCAAACAATACGACGCCTTCCATTCACCAGTAGCAAGCTTTGGAACATATTTCGCCTTTTGGGCATCATTACCATAATACAAAATAGGCAGCGTACCGATTCCCGTATGAGCAGACAATGCGACAGCAAAAGAAAACCCGCCACCTACCGCATCGGCAACAAGCATAGAAGTATTGAAATTCTTGCCGAAACCACCATATTCTTCGGGAATAGAAACACCCAACATCCCCAGTTCACCGGCCTTATCCATCAAACTAGGCATAAGTCCTTCTTCTTGCGCATCGATACGGTCCAGCTTGTTCAATACTTCCGTATCCAAGAAATCCAAGCAGGTCTGACGAATCATTTTGGCTTCTTCATCAAATTCTTCCGGAATAAAAACGGCTGTATAGGGAGTCTCTCTAATCACGAACTCTCCGCCTTTAATTGCTTTATTTTCGCTCATTGTCTTTTTAGATTTATATGGACCAGGAAATCACTGCTTAGTGATGCTGCTGTCCACCATGTTTTTAAATACTTCTATGCGTTATGAGATCAGAGATCCATATTTCGTTTATATTGCTATTCTTAGCGGCTAATTTTAATCCAATAACTCAAAAATACCAGCAGCTCCTTGACCAGTTCCGACACACATCGTCACCATGCCATATTTTTTGCCTCTGCGTTTCAACTCGTTTAAGACTTGGACCGTCAATTTAGCTCCTGTACATCCAAGAGGATGCCCTAAAGCGATGGCACCGCCATTGACATTTACTTTCTCTTCGTCTAATCCAAGTTCACGAATTACGGCTAGCGATTGAGAGGCGAAAGCTTCATTCAGCTCAAAGAGATCAATATCTTCCTTTTTAAGACCGGCTCTTGCCAAAGCCTTGGGTATGGCATAGATAGGTCCAATACCCATAATGCGAGGTGGAACACCTGCTACAGCAAAACTAACGAGCTTTGCTATAGGTTTTACACCAAGCTCTTTCACTTTTGCTTCAGACATCACCAAGACAAATGCAGCCCCATCAGAAGTTTGTGAGGAATTCCCTGCTGTCACGGAACCATTCGCTGCAAAAACTGGTTTTAATTTCCCTAAAGCCTCCAGGGAAGTATCAGCTCGAGGACCTTCATCCGTATCAACGACATATTCACGCGTTGCAATCTTGCCGTCTTTCAAGTAATTTTCCTTTACGGTGATAGGCACAATACCATCTTTCAAATGACCATTTTGAATAGCTGCAACTGCCTTTTGATTTGATTTAAGTGCAAAAGCATCCTGATCTTCACGTGAGACATTGTAATCTTTGGCTACAGCTTCGGCAGTCAATCCCATACCCCAATACCAATCGGGATGCTCTTTTGCTACGACAGGATTAGGAACAATTTTCCAACCTCCAAAGGGCATTCCGGACATCACCTCTACCCCACCGGCGATAATAACATCTGCCATGCCAGTCTTGATCTTTGCGACCGCTGTTGCAATAGTCTCCAAACCTGAAGCGCAGTACCGATTAACGGTTACTCCCGGGACCTTATCCGTATCCAATCCCATCAGTGAAATGAAACGAGCCATATTGAGTCCCTGCTCCGCTTCCGGCATCGCATTCCCAACGATGACATCGTCTATATCTTCTTTATTTAAATTTGGCACAGTGGATACAAGATGTTTAATAACATCCGTGGCTAAATCATCCGCCCGCATGAAGCGAAATACTCCCCGCGGCGCTTTGCCTACTGCTGTACGAAATCCTGCTACTATGTATGCTTCCATTATTTTTATTTTTTTCGTGAGTAGTGATTTTTAGTTCCGTAAAGGCTTACCCTTGGTCAGCATAAATTGAATCCTTTCAAGCGTTTTGCGTTCGGCACAAAGCTCGAGGAAAGTTTTACGTTCAAGATCCAGTAGATACTGTTCAGATACTTCGGTCGGTGACGATAAATTTCCACCACACATCACCCAGCCTAGTTTTTCTGAGATCTTTCGATCATAATCAGAGATATAATTACCTTCACGCATCGATGAAGCCCCCACATACACGATCCCTAATCCTTGGTTTCCTAAAACCTTGATATCATTGCGTGGAGCAGGCTGAACATAACCCGCATCAGCCAATTCCAGTGCCTTTGCTTTGGCATCTGCCAAAAGGCGGGCACGGTTCATTGTAACGGCAAATTTATCTTTCTGCAAATAGCCTAGTTCATAGGCTTCATAAGCAGAAGTCGAAACTTTCGCCTGCCCAATGGTCAGGAATTTATCTTTCAAGGTGTTCTGAACAATCTGATCCTCCTTAAATTCCTCCGAGGCACGTAGTGTAAATTCTTTGGTTCCACCGCCACCGGGAATAACACCAACGCCAAGTTCAACCAAGCCCATATAGGTTTCGGCGTGAGCCTGAACAAAATCAGCATGCATGGAGAATTCACAGCCCCCACCGAGGGTCATTTGAAATGGCGCAACGACTACAGGTATTGACGAATAGCGTAAGCGCATGGATGTATTTTGAAAGGCACGGACTGCCATATTCAATTCATCAAAATCCTGTTCTACGGCCATCATGAAAATCATTCCAATGTTGGCGCCAGCAGAAAAGTTTTTCCCATCATTGGACACCACTAAACCGCGATATTCCTTTTCAGCGAGATCAATAGCTTTATTCAAGCCCTGGATAACATCTCCGCCGATGGTATTCATCTTGGTATGAAATTCACAGTTAATGACACCATCGCCAAGATCAATAATAGAAACCCCCGTATTTTTCCAGATTGTATTACTTTCCCGAATATGATCCAATACGATCAGATCTTCCGTTCCGGGAATAGCTTTATAAGATTTGGTCGCAATATCATAATAGTGACGTACACCATTTTCAATTTTATAGAATGATTCACATCCCGCTTCCAACATCTCGTGTACCCAGGAAGCAACCTCCCCATCCTGACCTGGAAGTCGTTTTTCTTCGGCCTTAATTTTAGCTAAGGTCTCTCGGACACCTAGCGCATCCCATACTTCAAATGGTCCTAACTCCCAACCAAATCCAGCACGCATGGCATCATCAATGCGGAAGAAGTCATCTGTAATTTCGGGAACACGGCGGGACACATATTCAAACAATGGATAATGCATGGCACGGAAAAGTTCCGCCGCTTTATCTCCCCCTTGTTCATATACTTTCATCCGCTTGCGGATATCCTCCACAGGCTTGGTGGCTTCCAAAGTTGCTGATTTCACTTTTTGCTGTGAACCAAATTCCAGTGTTTTTAGATTTAGAGACAAAATCTCCGAATTACCATCGGCAGCTTTTACTTTTTCATAAAACCCTTTCTTGGTTTTCTCACCCAACCATTTATTCTCTACCATCTTACTGATGAATGTTGGAAGTTGAAAGACACCCTTGGCTTCATCTTCAGGCGCATTTTGTGCCAGCCCATTGGCAACATTCACCAGGGTATCAAGCCCTACAACATCAGCCGTACGAAAAGTTGCCGATTTGGGATGCCCCATTGCGGGACCGGTATATTTGTCGACCTCTTCCACTGTCAACCCAAGAGGTTCTACCAAATGAGTAACTGCCAACATCGAATAAACACCGATACGATTACCAATAAATGCAGGTGTATCTTTACATAATACAACAGATTTTCCCAGCATCTTATCGCCAAAATGAAGAATAAAGTCAACGACCTCAGGCTTCGTGTGCGGTGTGGGAATAACCTCCAATAAAGGAAGATAGCGTGGCGGATTGAAGAAGTGTGTACCGCAGAAATGATCTTTAAAATCTTCACTTCTGTCCGCTGTCATTAAATGAATAGGAATACCAGAAGTATTGGAAGTAATCAATGTTCCTGGTTTACGAAATTGCTCAACACGCTCAAAAACAGACTTTTTAACATCAAGTCGCTCAACAACAACCTCTATGATCCAGTCCACATGAGCAATGTCTTTTAGATTATCATCAAAATTACCTGTTTTGATACGTCTGACAAATGACTTGCTATAAATTGGCGAAGGGTTTGTTTTTAAAGCCGTTTCTAGGGAGCTGTTGACAATTCGGTCCCGAACAACCTTACTCTCCAGCGTGAGACCTTTGGCTTGTTCCGCTGGCAGCAGTTCACGTGGAACGATATCCAACAATAAAACCTCAACACCAATGTTAGCAAAATGACAAGCAATTCGCGAGCCCATAACACCCGAACCGAGAACCGCCACTTTTCTAATATTTCTGTTCATCATAACATATTTATTATGCACTTCTGTACATTTGGTTTAACTTCTAAACGATTACTTCTTCCTTGTAACTGGTTGCAAGCTCATTGAGTTTCGCTAAAGAAGCAATCAATTGATCACGTTCATTTTCTGAAAAATTATCCGCTAAGTATTGATTGAAATTACGCACCACATCCTTGGCAATTCTTCTTTTCTCCCGACCCAATTCAGTCAAGTATACTTTTACAGATCTCTTGTCGGTCTCACTCGTCTCACGGTATATAAATCCCAATGACTCCAAATTATTCAACACCCGAGACAAACTAGTTGTTTTAACTCCTGTCAAATTTGCAATCTGAGAAACAGGTGTACCCTCTTTATGAATGTTAATCAAAATATAACCTGCGGCCTGGGTAAAACCGTACTGCGAAGCAATTTGATTATATTTATTGGCAATTGTCTGCCAGCCTGTTTTTAAAAAATAGTCGATTGTCTGATTTTGGTTCATAAGCGTACTCACAAGCTATTTGTTATGCTTGCATAACAAATATACCAGTTAGTAATCAGAATAACAAGATCCAAAATATAAATTTTGTCATATATTCGTCAGCATGACTGCGCTTCATATTTCTTAGCTGAATTTGCCAATAATAGAAAATGTGGAAAACTTTTAAGCACTGAAATACAACTAAATAAAACAAAACACAAAACTTTTATTAACAGCCCCTGTTTAATAATCAAAATTAATTCCGTTAACTTTGTCCTGAACAAACATCAACACCGTATGGCTTTAGTAAACATACCTCGCTTGGACTTGCTACATTATACTCAAGGAACCCAAGAACAACGAAATCAATTCATCCAAGATATTGGCAAGGCTTTTAACGAAACGGGCTTTGTAACGATTGCAAATCATGGCTTATCAAAAGAGCTGATTGAAGAATTATATCAGGTAGTTCCTGAGTTTTTTGGTTTGCCGACCGAGACGAAGGAAAAATATGAATTTCCAGAACTTGCAGGTCAACGTGGCTATACAGCAAAAGGAAGAGAAAAAGCGAAAGATGCGAAGACTCCTGATTTAAAGGAATTTTGGCAACGCGGTCAAACGATCGTTGGTGAAGAATACTCCAAAGCAGATTTTCCAGACAATCCTGAAGTGGCTGAAATACCTCGCTTTAATGGTGTGACAGCTGAGGTCTATAAAAAATTAGAAGATACAGGCCGGGACTTATTAAAAGCGATTGCTACCTACCTTGATCTGGAAGAAGATTACTTTGAAAAATATGTTATCAATGGTAATTCTATTCTACGTGCAATACACTACTTTCCAATCAGCGATCCTGATGCCTTATCTCCAGATGCCGTACGTGCAGGCGCTCACGAAGATATCAACCTTATCACCTTATTGATTGGGGCTAGTGCGGATGGACTTGAAGTATTGACAAAAGACGGAGAATGGTTCCCTATCAAAGCCAAAGGTGAAGATATCGTCATCAATGTGGGTGATATGTTGCAACGGTTAACAAACAATAAGTTGAAATCTACTACGCATCGCGTAGTAAACCCGCCACGTGAAAAAATGGGCACTTCCCGTTTTTCTATTCCATTCTTTTTACACCCAAAATCCGCCATGAGTTTGGCTTCATTAGATTCCTGCATCGATGCAGAACACCCGAAAGTCTACGAAGATTATACCGCTGGTCAATACCTGGATGAACGCTTAAGAGAAATCGGATTAAAAATGTAAAACTCCGCATCATTTAAATTGGTTTAAATGAGCAGAACAGCATATAAAAAAGAAATGGC
>NZ_DDGR01000018.1:285776-393356 GCF_002337775.1 Sphingobacterium sp. UBA1897 | reverse complement strand
GCCATTTCTTTTTTATATGCTATGAAAGCTATTTCAATTTATAACCTATACCGACATTCATAAAGATATTATGCAATCCAAAACTAATACTTTCAAATCCGGTTTTCATAATATTATTGAAGCCATAATCCAACTGTGCCAACGCAAAGAATCTTTTGTCGATAGCATAATGGGCTCCCAAACTCATACCAACATCAATACTCCTAACACTTTCCGAGAAATCATAATCAGCATTATCCACAACAATCTTATTTCCAGTAGGTTCTTCATGTCTAAGATAGCCATTGTAAGCCTCGCCATAGAATTCCTTTTTTACCGCAAAAGAAATATAAGGTCCTGCCTGCACATTCCAACGATTTGAAAGCTGATAAGTCGCTTGAATCGGCACAGACAGATACAGATTATGCACTCTGGTTGTAATATCACCTGTATAATAACCTCTCAGCTCCTCTTTTGCATCATTCACAGCATTGAATGTCGTCTTGTATCCTTTAACAGTCGCTTTCGTATCCATTCCCTTTCCTTCGAAGACGAGACCCAAAGATACTCCCCATTTGGGATCAATACGATAGTTTGCCCTTGCTCCGACAAAAAAGGGAACATTCGGATTATAGCTTTTAATTTTTCGGATTTCACGTGGCAGTGAAAGCGGTGCGGCTCCGCCGATCTTACCGCCAACCATCACATCAAAACCTAATTTACTTTCACCCGATGTATTTTCCTGCGCATTTGCAACAGACCCTATCAAAACCATCGCAGCCACTGCGATTGTATATTTTATCATTTTCATTATTTCTTCGTTACAATTTTGAGATCATCCACCGTTAACTTACTACCGACAGCACCAATAAAATTATCACCATATTTACTCGAAGACATCACAATAGCAATGCTATAATCCAAATTGGCAACGTCAGCATCATTTACTTTCGCCGTGTACTTAAATGGCAATGTAAACTTGACAAAACCATTGGTCGCTGTTGCGCCACCATTTTCCAGCCTGGCTATAGCCACTATACTTGGATCTTTCAAAATATTATGTCCAGTCAAATAGGAAACTTTCTTCTTCGGATCAGGCTCCGAATCCATCAGCTGCTTGCGATTATAAAAAACCGCATAGATATCACAGGAATCTTTGGTATTGACCGGCTTCATGTTTTCGTCCGTCACCGTCGCGCCAGGACTATATTTATAGTAACCTTCCAAAACCAACGGTATCTGATTGAAAGGAAGACCAAACTGCGTTGCCGAAAGTGGATCTGTCAATACAGGTCCCGTATCAAACGCTCCTATAAAAAGATTTCCCGCAGCAATAGGTTTCTTGAACATCGCCCCAAAAGCACCGGTCAACTTCGTTTCCAATAAAGCCGCTTTCGATCCTGAATGTGCATCCGAACTCGTTTTAGTAGGATATGACTCGGGCTCCTTTGTACCTCCTCCCAAGCTCAATGTCAAGGAGAAACTTGGATTTCCGGAAGCCCAATTATAGAAATCCTGGCCATCAATTTTATTGTAAAATATGGTGTATTTATCATCTTTATCGATCGCCGTATCTTCAAAGCCATATTCTGTTGGAACAAATCCACCATCTGTTTTCACAATTTTAATCAGGTAGTTCTTTGTAAACTGATGATCTTCGGACGTAACTTTATAATATACGCCGTTTTTTAGCAATTCATCAACAATTACTTTATTCATATCCTGAGTTCCGACCGGCATTTTCAAAGAATCCTTCAAAAGCTCAATCGAGGCACCAGGAGTCAGGTCAAAAGTCATATTCAACTTGGTAAGATCATGAATATTGGGCTGAAGATAAAGTGTAACTTGCGTATTTGAGATGACCGGGTTCAGCAAGAAGACATCTTCATCGGCATGAACACCGACAATATCCGCTTCCATATTTAGCGCTTCTTCCTTTATACAACTTCCCAAACTGAAAAGAAGCATAAAACAGATTACCCACGAGTAATTTCGTGTTCGTTTCATAAAAATAATATTTAGTGTAAATTTAATGATCGATGTTATTGAGCGATACATCGAGTTAGCAAAGCTACCATTCCTCGCTCCAAAAACAGCCCTTTTAATACCTTTTATGCACCAAGCAACTAATTCTTTACACGTAAACCACACTTAGCGCCCACTTATTTCTTGTCTAATCTTCACAGGCAGGCTTTCGACAATAAGTTGATAGCTATGCAAAATTAACTCTTCAAGCTTTCTATCATCAAGTTCCCGATTAGCAATAATGGTATTCCAATGCTTTTTATTCATATGATACCCCGGAAGCACTGTGTGTTCATGCCTTTCACGCAGTTCAATTGCCCACTCCGGATTACACTTCACATTAAACCGAAGCTCATCAATCTGATCCAGTCCCACCAATAAAAAAATCTTGCCACCAACCTTAAATACCAGTGTATCCGGACCAAATGGCGTCTCCTCCATAACTGGCCCAATAGACAAACAATATTCTCTCAGATCTTCAATGTTCATATTTTTTTGTTTTAGTTATCCTTTAAGTTAATCTGAATGCCCTTCATAAAATGGACAATAATCCATATAAAGCTAACAAAAACAGCGGATCGTTTTACTTAAAATCTTTTAATCTTTAGCAAAGACGATATTAAACCTATTGGCAATAAAGCGATATGGATACAGAGAAAAACAAATGCGGAATAAACTGGAATTAGACAATGAAAAGCATAGGACAACTTCGGTATTTATAGGAATTATCGACGGATATGAAGCGGTACTCATTCGGAGCTTCTTCGCTTGTAACCGAAGAAGCTCCGAATGAATACCGAACAAGTACCGAGGAAGCACCGAACAAGCAGCGTTAAAAGGCAGAATATATTATACTGAAATAGGCTTACATATACCGAGTTAAAAGCGGATTGTTACAGCGAATTCTTCCACTTTTTCGAACCATGCTCAGGAAAGACCAGGTCTACTCCTGAGATGATTATCTGGTTAAACTTAAAAATTGCCTGTCTTTTATAAAGATGAATTTTTTCTTATTTTTCTAGCAAGGCCTGGATTTCCTTTTGGATTTCGGTTCCTTTATCGGCATTGTACCACTTTTGAATCTCCTCTTTGATTTCGGAGAAATCTGCCCCTTGCGCTTTCATATTCAAAAACAGCTCCTGGCAGGCTTGAGGTCTTGGACCCCAGACAGCCAAATCCTGCCCCTGTTCATTACGTATCACTAGAATTGGAATAGATTTACCTCCGTTGGTTAAATAAGAATCGATCAGAAACGGAGCGCTGTCACGCAGCTGGATATCCACCGTGATATTGGGATTTTTTGAGGCCATGTTCGCCAACATAGGCACCGAATGCGCTGCATCCCCGCACCAAGGTTCAGTAATGATGATCCATTGTTGCTTTTCCGTAATTGACTCCACAAATTGTTCAAAAGTCGACGTTGGTTCAAAGCGTTTTAACCAACGGCCCATTCTTGTCCAGTTCATTTTTGTGTACTGATAATATTCATCATCTTGATAGGCAGGGTGATTCTCAGGATGATTTAAGATATCTTCGAATTGTTGTAAGTAATTTTCAAACGTCATAATACCAATTTTTTGCAAAGGTAAATTTTACTTCTAACTTTCTCAAACAACCTTCCGCCAACAATCTGTATTGAATGCAATAAAAAAAATGATGCTCAAAAAGTACATGTATAGCAAGAAAAAATGTGATTTACTCTACCTTATATACCAAAGATTTTACATTCAGAAGAGATGTTTTACATTTATTAACGATTAAGTAAATTATATTTGAAAGATACAACCCGTACATGAAAAGATTAGTTCAATTAATACTTTTACTATTTATCGTCATCAACAGTGCTTACGCCCAAATAAACATCAAGGGGAGGATTCTGGATAAGGCAGATGACAAGCCCCTGACCAATGCTTCCATTATTTTACTGAACCGCGATTCAGTCCTCCGTTATTTTAACCGAGCAAATGAAGAGGGAAAATTCCAGGTCAAAAATATCAAACCCGGGAGCTACATTATTTTGGCCACGTACCCCAAGTTTGAACTCTACAGTGATACGATCCAAATTGCAGACAAAGATCTCGATCTGCATGATATCAAAATAAATTCCCAAAGAAATGTTTTGCAGGAGGTGATTGTCACCCGACGTCTTCCAATTACACTGAAAGGCGACACCATCGAATATGATGCGGCGAGTTTTGCAACAGAAAAGAATGCGAAGTTAGAGGATTTACTACGTCGTCTACCCGGTTTCACGGTTACTGGAGATGGAAGTATCACGGCTCAAGGAAAATCTGTACAGAAAGTGTTTATCGATGGGGAAGAATTTTTTGGCTATGATCCTAAAATAGCCATTCGAAATGTACGGGCAGATGCCGTTGACAAGGTGCAGCTCTATGAGAAAAAATCGGAGGAAGCTGAGCTGTCAGGCATCGATGATGGCGTAAGAATTCAGACAGTTAATGTTGTACTCAAAGAGAAAGCAAGAAAGGGTGTCTTTGGAAACATGGAAGCATTGGCTGGATCAAAAGAATTGTATGCGGGAAATCTCTTTGCGGCGAAATTTAATAAGACTGAGCGGATTGGCATCACCGCGAGTCACAACAATATGGGCAGTTCAAGCGGCCGTGAAGGCTCTCTACGCATGAACAACCAAATTACGGGCGAACCTCTGAACACAAACCTTGGTGCCAATTATGAAAATCAGTTCTTCAAAAAAGCCCTAAAAGTCAATGCCAACTATGGTTACGACAACAACAGCAACAGGAATCACTCGGAGACTTACAATAAGAATGTACTGCCAGACGAGTCCATTCAGGAAAAAAACAGCAAAAACGATAATGAAAGGCATAGTCGAAGCAATGGTTTAAGGTCAAACCTTAACATGCGACTGGATTCCACGCAAACTATGGACCTGCAATCCAATGCCAATTGGGCCACCAACGCTAATCTAACCTATACAGACAGCAAAACGGGCGACGGATCAGGTAATCCGATCAGCGACTTTAGAGAGAACAATCAATCGAACTCTTCAAGCTCTAACAATAATTTTCGGTTAAATTATAGAAAACGGTTAAAAGCGGGTCGTTCCGTCAACCTAATGGTCGGGAATAACCACAAAGAGTCAAATTCAGACAGCAAAGTCTATTCGCGAACCTATTTCTACAAAACAGGAGACAGCACAATTATTGATCAGGATCGGCACGGACGGACTAGCGGAAATGACTTCAACTCGTCAATTAACTTCAACAACCGAATCAGCGATTACATTAATTTGGCGCTGGGGTATAGCTTTAATCATTCGAAGAACACCAATACACAAAATTCAATAAACAATATCACGCAAAAGTTTGATTCGCTGTATTCTCAAAATCAGATTGACAATAATACCAATCAAGGTGTTAATATTAACTTTTCTTACCGTAAAGAAAAGCTGGAAATCAATTTTTCAAACCGTACGTTCTACAAGAATCAAAAGTTAAATGATAGTTACAGGTCAATTGATCTTGCCCGGAATTTTTGGGACAACAATTTAAATGTGGATGCGAATTATCGCCTTTCAAATAGCAAAAATATACGTTTGGCCTATCAAAGTTCGAATATCATCCCATCCTTTGATCAGCTACAACCACTGCAACCTCAGACCAACCCTTTGTTTCAACAAATTGGTAATCCTGACCTGAAACGTGCGGTGAACAATAATATTTCGGCCAATTATAATGCTTTCAGTTTATTGAAAGGAACCAATATCAATATCAACGGAAACTTATCTTTCGTAAATAATCCGATTGTCAACAAAACAACCATACTGGACAACTCTGCCCAGATCAGTACTTACGAAAATCTATCCGGTAAATCCAATTGGAATGGCGGTCTGAATATCAACCATATGCAGCCTTTGGCCAATCGCCGTATCAACTTTAACAAAAGTGCAAATGTTAGATTTAACAACAGCTATAGCTATACCAAATTTGAAGGCGGACAGTCCGGCGGCGAGTTTTTGCTGAACAATGCAAAGAATACCAACTTTAGTCTAGGTTCAAGCTTAAATGAGCAAGATTCAGAAGGCTTCGATTTCGACCTTTCTGCAAACGCCGGCTTTAATATCCAGCAAAACTCGATCAACACTCAATACAACGCAACAAGTTTTCAAGGTGGCACATCGGCCTATGTCAAATACTTTCTACCAAAGAAGTTTAATATCATGGCCAACGTTTTTTATAGCTATACAGGACCTACAAAACTTTACAAGAAATCAATCAATCAATTTTATACCAATATCGAATTGGAGAAAAAAGTACTGAAAGATGAGAGCATGACACTCAGCGTAAAGGCCTTTGACCTTTTCAACACCTTTAACAACACACGCCGTAATGCGAGTGACACCAACTATTCCGAATCTGTTCAACAGGTATTGACGCAGTATTTTTTGGTCGGTATAAAATGGGATTTCAACAAATATCTAGGGAAAGGAAATGATTAAAAAAATATATTTAACACTAATCATCTGCTGCTTGTATGGTTTATCGCTTCAGGCGCAATACGCCTATTTCGGAAGTAGGGGGACCATTAGTTTTGACAAAGTTACCTACACAAAAGCACGCCTTCGGCAGATGTCCAACGACATGAACTCGAAAGGAATGGACAGGGGTATGGGAATGATGGAATATCTCGACAAGGTACCGGATTCACATACAGAAAAGTTAAACTTTTACTTTGATGAGAATTCTACCGTGTTGATGCCCGAGGAAAGCCTGGGTACCGAAAAACAACGTGCTGAAGTAAAAATGGCAGCACCTACAATAACTTCGGCAAATGGCCGGGGGGGCAGATCTCAGGGCGCGGCCCGAAGCGGAGGATACCAAAGGGGACAATTCAGAGGTGGGGCCAACAAGAACGGCAAAGTCCTCTACCAGGATCTGAAAGCTGGTACAGCAGACATCCAGCTTGACATCGACGAAAAATACATTCTTTCGGAAACATTGGACAGCATCACTTGGCGTTTCACGGAGGAGTTCCGCAATATTGCTGGTGTAAACTGCCGTCGAGTCAACGGTGCCACCAAAGACTCACTCTATCTGATTGCTTACTATTCCGAAGAAATCCCAGTATCGGCAGGACCAGCCTTGAGCCACGGCCTTCCAGGAATGATATTGGGGCTCGTCATCCCAGAAATGCACATTCAATATTGGGCTACAAATATCGCCTATACCAATAAACTTGTTCCTTCTGATTGGCGGGATAAGAAATCAAAAAAAATGAAACTTGCTGAATTCTCGGAAATCTTTGGCAGATATATGCCACGCAATCGCCAAAACGAGTCAGCAAAAAAAAGGATATTAGAGCAACTGGTGTATTGAAAATGTCAGTTTGGCAGTACCTAAAGACAAATTGATGACAAATAGTGTTTTTTTTACAAAACTTTTGGATTGGCATAAGGGTTGATAATAGACTGATAGAATTTATTTAAGTAAAAAATTAAAACACAAGATATGTCTAAAATTATAGGAATTGACTTAGGTACTACAAACTCATGTGTTGCCGTAATGGAAGGTAACGAGCCTGTAGTAATTACGAACAACGAAGGTAAACGTACAACTCCTTCGATCGTAGCTTTCGTAGAAGGTGGCGAGCGCAAAGTTGGGGACCCAGCAAAGCGTCAAGCAATTACTAACCCGCATAAAACTATTTATTCCATCAAACGTTTTATGGGACTTTCATACGATGAAGCTGTGAAAGAAGCTGAACACGTACCTTATAAAATCGTTAAAGGTGACAACAATACACCTCGTGTAGAAATTGATGACCGCAAATATACACCACAAGAGATCTCTGCAATGATTCTTCAAAAAATGAAGAAAACAGCTGAGGATTTCTTAGGTCAAGAAGTAACTGAAGCTGTTATTACAGTTCCTGCATATTTCAACGACGCACAACGTCAAGCAACAAAAGAAGCTGGTGAAATCGCTGGTTTATCTGTAAAACGTATCATCAACGAACCTACAGCTGCAGCTTTAGCTTACGGTTTGGATAAAGCACACAAAGACATGAAAATTGTTGTGTTTGACTGTGGTGGTGGTACACATGACGTTTCGGTATTGGAATTAGGTGACGGTGTATTTGAAGTTAAATCTACTGACGGTGATACACACTTAGGTGGTGATGACTTTGATAACGTAATCATCAACTGGTTGAACGAAGAATTCAAAAGTGAAAACAATGGCTTTGACTTGAAAAAAGACCCAATGGCATTGCAACGTTTGAAAGAAGCAGCTGAGAAAGCGAAAATTGAATTATCAAGCGCAACTTCTACTGAAATCAACTTGCCATATATCACTGCTGATGCAACTGGTCCAAAACACTTAGTTCGTTCATTATCACGCGCTAAATTTGAAGCTTTGGCTGCTGACTTGATCAAGAGAACAATTGCTCCTTGTGAGTCTGCATTGAAAAATGCTGGTTTCAGCAAATCTGATATTGATGAAATTATCTTAGTAGGTGGTTCTACGCGTATCCCTGCAATCGTTGATGCTGTAAAAGCATTCTTCGGAAAAGAGCCTTCTAAAGGTGTAAACCCGGATGAAGTTGTCGCTTTAGGTGCTGCTATCCAAGGTGGTGTATTGACAGGTGAAGTAAAAGACGTTTTATTATTGGATGTTACTCCACTTTCATTAGGTATTGAGACAATGGGTGGTGTGATGACTAAATTGATCGAAGCAAATACAACAATTCCAACTAAAAAATCGGAAACGTTCTCTACTGCTTCAGACAATCAGCCATCTGTAGAAATTCACATCTTACAAGGTGAGCGTCCTATGGCAAACCAAAACCGTACAATCGGCCGTTTCCATTTGAATGACATTCCACCAGCTCCTCGTGGCGTTCCTCAAATCGAAGTTACTTTTGATATTGATGCGAATGGTATCATCAAAGTATCTGCAAAAGATAAAGCTACTGGAAAAGAACAAAATATCCGTATCGAAGCATCTTCAGGTTTGTCTGACGACGAAATCAAACGCATGAAAGAAGAAGCTGAAGCAAATGCTGATGCTGACAAAAAAATGAAAGAAGAAGCTGACAAAGTAAATGCAGCTGACGCTTTAATCTTCTCAACTGAAAAACAATTGAAAGAATATGGCGATAAAATTTCAGCAGATAAAAAAGCGCCAATTGAAGCTGGCTTAACAAAATTAAAAGCTGCTTACGAAGCGAAAAACTTTGCTGATATCGACGCTGCTTCTGAAGAATTGCAAAATGCTTGGAATGCTGCCTCTGAAGAAATGTATGCTGCTTCTCAAGGTGGTGCACAACAACCTCAAGGTGATGCAGGTCAAGCTCAAGGTGGAAACCAAGGTGGTGATGATGTAACTGACGTAGATTACGAAGAAGTGAAGTAATCACTCCTCCTCATAAAAAAAGCTCCGGGATTAATCCTGGAGCTTTTTTTATGCCTATCATTTTCACGATCTCACTTCACATTCAACGAGATCCTGCTTATGGATTTCCAGCTACTTCTTATGCTTATAGTGACTTAATATTCCTTTGTCCAATGTCGCCCATATACCTGCTGGCATAGCCGCCTTCTTTAAGGCATTATTTGTCCAGGTATTGCAAGAATAAAACATGCTATAGGCTCCCTTTGCTTCATAAAAAGCGTCTGAGTCACCATACTGTGCATCTGTTTTCACCAAAATAGTTTCCGCTTGATTTCGATCCAACGAATCTTCTATATATTTTATCAGATCCCGGTATTGGGATCTACTGATCTGATAAGCAAAACATAACTCATCCTGCTGAACCGTATTGTAATAGGTCACATGAATGGCAGACTCCCCCAATCCAAAGGCAGCAACAAAGGCCGTCGATGCTTTTAAATCTTTCCATTCTGGTGTATCCAAATAGAATCCTTTATCACCCCAACCGATCCCCACATACCGATATCCGCTATGTTTCCCAACCGTATTCCCATAAGGAAATAGTTGCGACCAATCCATATCTTCGTTAACGACAGGCAATACAATATCGGTATGAATACCATTGGACTGAACAAAAACCTGAATCGTCTTCTCTTCGTCTATATTCTTCTTTGGAGCCGAAATTCTTGACAGACTGTATTCAGCAACAATATAGAGTACACAAAAAGACAACAATCCTAAAATAATATAACCAAACACCTTAAGAATTTTTTTCATCTAAGATCTATTTCCGCTCAATTAATCTAGCGCACAGGTCAAAAAAAAACCTGTATTGCTTGACAATACAGGTGAAAGATAAGCTATTTCTTTTAGCTCTTAAAATAACTTTTCAGGATATATTCCATCAGCTACTAATTTCGAAATCGATTCTTGTACGATAGGTTTATCTTCTTTATAAGTTACGCCAAACCATTTCGAAGAAGTTGGGATCACTTTAAAATCAGCCAACTTATGTTTCACCATATAATCCGGTACGGAAGGAATGAAAAATTCTGCTTTTAAATTCTCCTTATTTTCTTCAACAAATGCAGGGAACATCGCCTGCGCCACTTCGAAAATCTTTGGTGTAAAGCCCCAAAAGTTCATCGAAACGCGGGTTTTTGGATCTAGGTCTGTTTCAACACCATTTTCTTCATAAACGATTTTGCGATCGTCACCTTCACCTTTGTAGTATATATTTGTACGTTCAGTTACACTTTCCATATGTCCAGAAGGGGTAACCTCACATACTCCGCGTGAAACATAACCATAATCAGACATGGTATTTCCAACCTGGAAGCCCATCAATGACATTTGCTCATCAGAGACTTCGGTTGTTAAGAATTCGGCCATTTTTTGAAAAGAATCCGAACCATAGAAATCGTCTGCATTGATTACACAAAAAGGTTCATGCACTTTATCCTTAGCGCTCATCACCGCATGGGCAGTACCCCAAGGTTTAATTCTTTCAATAACGTGGTTAACACCGAATTTCGTTAGGTCAAAATCTTGAAAAGCGTAATCTACTTCTATTTTACCTTTCAATTTTTCATCAAATACCGATTTCATCTTTTCCAGAAATTCTTCTCGGATAATGAACACAACTTTTCCGAATCCTGCGCGAATGGCATCGTAAATTGAATAGTCAATAATTGTCTCGCCGTGTGGGCCAAAACCGTCTACTTGTTTTAAAGAACCATACCGGCTAGCCATACCTGCTGCCAAAATCAAAAGGGTTGGTTTACTCATATTTAAATTGCGTTAATAGAATTTTCTTTTCGTCCGCAAACTTAGCTAAATTTGCCCTTAAAAGCAAATTTAGCTAAGTTCAGCTCCACCTTCAAAGGTATAGTATTGAAACGAAAAGAATCAAAAAATTAGTATTATTTCTTTTTTAAGAATGCGTTTAATAAACCCGTCGCTAATTTGCCCAAAAACTTAACTCCTTCCCGTGCTAGAGTCGTTGTCGCAGTTCGTTGTGCAGCCTCCAAAGGCGTCTGTCTCCGGGAAGAAGGCCGACTTGCCTTCTCTGCTTCTTTTTCCTGCGCCGCACGTTGTTGCTCCTGCTCCGCAGCCTGCATTCTTTCATCTATGATTTCAGCCGCAGAACGATTTTCTTGTCGCTCCTGGTACTTAGCTTTCAAATCAGACTGATTGATAATCTGGCTGATTGTTGCATCAGATGCAGGCCCCATAATGGCACGTGCCGGCACCAAATGCGTAGCAACAACCTCTGTCGGAATACCTTTGTCATTCAATACGGTAATCAATGCCTGTCCCGTCCCCAAAGCGGTCAAAACCTGATCAATTTCATAAAAATCAGATTTTGGATAGGTTTTAACTGTCTTCTTTAAGTTTTCAGCATCGTTGGGTGTAAAGGCACGCAATGCATGCTGCACCCGATTTCCCAATTGCGCCAATACAGACTCCGGCACATCGGTTGGAGACTGTGTACAAAAGAAAACACCTATCCCCTTCGAACGGATAAGACGAATAATCTGATCCACCTGTGTCAAAAAGGCTTTAGGAGCTCCGTTGAACAGCAGATGGGCTTCATCAAAGAAAAAGACCAGCTTCGGTTTATCCAGGTCGCCCACTTCGGGCATATTTTTAAACAATTGTGCCAATAAACTCAATAAGAATGTAGAATACAGTATGGGCTGATCTTGCACATCGGAAATATTCAACAGGCTAATCACGCCTTTCCCATCCACTTTTTGAAACAAATCGTTGATATCAAACTCTTTCTCGCCAAAGATATGAGCCAAACCTTGCTGCTCCAAAGCGACGATCTTACGCAGGATAGTTCCCGAGCTTGCGGAACTAATCTTACCATAATCGCTTTTGATTTCTTCGCTACCAGGTCCTTCTGAAAGGTAGCTTAGTAGTTTTTTGGTATCTGAAAAATCGATCAATGGCATTTGATGATCTTGCGCATATTTAAACATTGCGGCCAATACCCCTGTTTGTGTTTCATTGAGCTCGAGGATCCGGCCCAACAAGACCGGTCCGAAATCTTCTACGGTAATCCGCATAGGAATCCCCTTATTGCCAGAAAGTGAATACAGTTCAACCGGAAATGACGACGGCTCAAACGGCACGCCCACGGCGTTTCCCCGATCAATAAGGGCTTGATTGGTGACACCTGGTTCTGCTAAGCCTGATAAATCGCCCTTGACATCCAGCATAAATACAGGTACAGAGGCATCCGACAACTGTTCGGCGATCAATTGTAGCGTCCGCGTTTTACCGGTTCCGGTAGCCCCGGCAATAAGTCCGTGACGGTTCATCATTTTCAAGGCTAAATTCACTTTTGCCTCTGCCAAAATTTCACCATTGAGCATTCCCGCCCCCAGATAGATAAATGCTCCCTTGGGATTATAGGAGGCCTGGACCTTCTCAATAAATTGTTCTTTATTTGCCATACGAAAGGCTTAATATTTATAAATCAAAAAAAATTGAAAACTTTTCAAAAAATAATCTCTTCGTCACAATTTCGTGCCAAATTTTATTTTTAGTGCACTATTAATTTGAATTTAACATAGAATTGCTATTTTTACGATGTAAAACAGTAAGATTAAAGGTAATAAAAAATGTTAAATAAGCGGTTTAGATTTGTGGCAGCATTCTTTTGTGCTATCATCTTTTTCACAAAGATGGCCATCTCTATTTCGCCTATTTTTTCCAACAGCTTAGATCAAAGCACCATCTTACAGGTCGTTTTACAACTGGAAATCGAAAACAATAACGGTGCAAGTAACGATACACTTGAGACCGCCTCAAAATTTTTCAATACAAAAACAGAAGAACCTATTGTATTTGAAACTATAATCGTTGAGAACCAAGGAAAACAGAAGAATTATCTTAAAAATGAGAAAAGCATTTTAGCTTTCCATCCTACGGTTCCAACACCGCCTCCTAACTGTTAATAAGGGCATCCCTTGGGGATGTACTTCCATCGACCCGCATGCAAAAGATAAAGCATGTGCGGTATCCTTGATTTTTCTGAAGTAATCGATCTGCTTTAGTTCGGTTGAATCTTATCGTTGAGCTTTCTCAGCAAGACACTTTGTCAATGCTCTTGAAGGTCATAGGATATAACGATACAAAGCTATAGCTCACTAAAGGTTACCTGATGAAAACTTTATTTATAGATAAACACAAATTTTATGTTTGGAACTCGTACGTCGGCTTTTCTGAAACTATCGAAAAGAGACTTAAAATATGACTTCCCTGCTAGTGTTGTGGTGTTTTTGGTGGCACTTCCATTATGTTTGGGAATTGCAATGGCCTCTGGTGCGCCATTGTTTGCAGGATTATTGACTGGTGTAATTGGTGGAATCGTTGTCGCTTCAATCAGTAAATCACCACTCAGTGTAAGTGGGCCAGCTGCTGGTCTTACCGTTATTGTCTTAGGTGCTATTCAGAGCCTAGGCGCATATGAAACCTTTCTACTTGCCGTCGTGATCGCTGGTGTGGTGCAGGTCATTCTTGGTATATTAAAAGCCGGGATGATCGGCAATTATTTCCCTTCAGCGGTCATTGTAGGTATGCTTGCCGCGATCGGCATCACAATTATCATGAAACAGATTCCTTTGGCATTGGGTTTAGTGGAAACACATGCCTTCGAAATGGACAATGGACATGGTATTGGCGCCTATTTTGATACGATCGCCTCTGCGATCAACTTCGGTGCATTGATCATCTGTGCACTATCATTGGCAATCCTCATCTTCTGGCCATCTATTCCAAAGCTTAATAAGGTTCCGGCCCCATTGGTTGTCGTGATTCTGGGTGTAAGCTTAGCTTATTTTTTCAACGGATCAGCGCTCCAATTGCATGATAAACAATTTGTTTTGGTCCCTATTGTAGGTTCTTTTGCTGAATTCACCGGATTATTTACCCTACCGGACTTCACACAGATTGTCAACAAAGACGTGTGGATAGCTGCATTTACGATTGCAATTATTGCAAGTCTAGAAACCTTATTGAGCATCGAGGCGGTTGATAAAATAGACCCTTACAAAAGAAATACGCCAACCAACCGTGAACTCGTTGCACAAGGAATCGGTAACATGACCAGCGGACTTCTAGGCGGTCTACCCTTAACATCCGTTATCGTACGCTCATCAGCAAACGTCAATGCAGGTGGAAAAACGAGACAGTCTGCTATCATGCATGGTATGTGGCTATTGGTCGCTATGCTCGCTATCCCAACAATGCTGAATATGATTCCTTTGGCCTGTTTGGCGGCTATCCTTCTCCATACAGGGTATAAATTGGCTAAACCAAGTCTATTCACCTCGATGTACAAAAAAGGCTTGGATCAATTTATCCCATTTTTTGTCACCATTGTAGCGATCGTGTTTACTGATCTCCTTATGGGTGTAGGAATAGGTATTGTCGTGGCGACATTCTATATTTTGAGAGCAAATATGAAAAATGCTTTCAAATATAATATTGAAAAAGACAATGAAGAAGATAAGGCTGTCATTACATTAGCGGAAGAAGTATCCTTTTTGAACAAGGTTCCGATCCAACAGAAATTATACAGCTTACCAAAATCTATCAGTAAGATCCGCATCGATGGAACATTCAGTAAATTTATAGACAAAGATGTCATCGAAGTCATAAAAGATTTCGAGCAGAACGCGAGAAGTAAGGGAAAAGACATCGAGCTTTTGCAGGTTGTCTATAAAAAACCCTCCTCATAAGGGAAAGGGTTTCGACATATCGCGTAAGCCATTACCTTCCATCGTTCTACCAGCAATCCTTGGTTGAAACAAGAGGAAGGATTATTGAACATCAAGAACAGATTTTCAATAAAAAATAAGTTGTTTGAAGTAAACAATGAATTTAGACATTTGTATTATTACAATAAAATAGAAACAATGCCTTTGGGCAAGAGTGAAATAAGAAGAATATGGAAAATAAAGATTTAAAAATAGGATTTGACAATATCATAAAGGGAAATAAAGAGTGGATGGAATTCGTAAAGAATGACGCTACGGGACGCTTCCAACAACTTGCTAAAGGTCAAAATCCGGAAATTCTTTGGATCGGTTGTGCAGATAGCCGTGTGCCCGCAAATGAATTGACAGGTACAAAGCCGGGGGAAGTTTTCGTTCACCGTAATATTGCCAACATGGTCATTCACTCGGATATGAGTATGCTTTCCGTATTAGACTATGCCGTGAATGTGCTGAAAGTAAAACATGTGATTATAGCTGGTCACTATGGCTGCGGTGGTGTTGCGGCTTCTTTAAGCCGCAAGCAGTATGGTATTATCGACAACTGGTTGGGCCATATCAAGGATGTCTATCGTTTACACAGCGAAGAGATCGATGCGATCCAGGAACATGATAAAAAAGTAAATCGTTTAATCGAGCTCAACGTACAAGAACAGGTTTTCAATCTTTGTGCGACGTCGATTATCCAAAACGCATGGAAAGAGCGTAATGATCTTGCAGTACATGGAATGATTATCAATATCGGCACGGGAGAATTGATCGATCAACACTGTACCTTTACCAATAATGATGAGCTAGGTGAAGTCTTCGCTTATAAATAGAGTAGTAATAAAAATCGGTAAAAAGGGACGAAATTTCGTCCCTTTTTTATTTCATATCCCAACGTTATTAAGTCTCTCCATTCCAACAGATACAGCTGGCCTATTCAACCACTCATGCTAAGCCGAATATCTACGATCGCCTAGCTAATATTTCACGGCGAATAATTAACTTTGTATTATGAGTGAAGAAAAATCATTAAATTTTATCGAGGAAATTGTCGAAGAGGATCTTCGTACAGGGAAGCATGGCGGACGTGTATTGACACGTTTTCCTCCTGAGCCAAATGGTTACCTCCACATTGGTCACGCCAAATCCATCTGCTTGAATTTTGGATTAGCACAGCAGTATAATGGCAAGACTAATCTACGTTTTGATGACACTAACCCTGTCACTGAGGACACTGAGTATGTTGAAAGTATCAAGAAAGATATTCAATGGCTTGGATTCCAGTGGGCAGCGGAATTATATACTTCAGATTATTTCGAGACACTATACAGTTATGCCGTTGATCTAATTAAAAAAGGTCTAGCGTATGTCGACGACAGCACTGCTGAAGAAATTGCAGCAGCAAAAGGTACCCCAACAGAACCGGGTGTTCCAACGCCCTATCGCGATAGGTCTATTGAGGAAAATCTAACCTTATTCGCGGCTATGCGTGCCGGTAAATACCGAGATGGTGAAAAAGTGCTACGCGCAAAGATTGATTTAGCTAGCCCGAATATGCATTTGCGTGATCCTTTGTTATACCGCATCAAACATGCACATCACCACAGAACAGGGAATCAATGGTGTATCTACCCCATGTATGATTTTGCGCATGGACAATCAGATTCCATTGAGAAAATTACACATTCGATCTGTACGCTGGAATTTATTCCACACCGTCCACTTTATGATTGGTGTATTGATAAATTGGAGATTTTCCCTTCCAAACAATACGAATTTGCACGTTTGAATATGACTTATACCGTCATGAGTAAACGTAAATTGCTGCAGTTGGTCAATGAGAAGTTTGTTGAAAGCTGGGACGACCCGCGTATGCCTACGATCTCAGGATTGCGCAGAAGAGGGTATACACCTGCGAGTATCCGCAACTTCTGTGAAAAAATCGGTGTTCAAAAACGTGAAAACATGATCGATGTCAGTCTTTTGGAATTTTGTATCCGTGAGGATCTCAACAAAACGGCATGGCGCAGAATGGCTGTTCTTGATCCGATCAAATTGGTGATCACAAACTATCCTGATGGTCAGGTAGAGGATCTTGTTGGCGAGAACAATCCAGAAGTCGAAGGTGGTGAAGGGTCACGCTCCATTCCATTTTCAAAGGAGCTCTGGATAGAGCGCGATGATTTTATGGAAGATGCACCAAAAAAATTCTTCCGTTTAGGCCCTGGACTTTCTGTACGTTTGAAACATGCTTACATCGTCACCTGTCATGATTTTGTGAAAGATGAAAATGGCCATGTAACGGAAGTTCATTGTACGTATGTTCCAAACTCAAAATCAGGAGAAGACACTTCGGGATTAAAAGTAAAAGGAACGATCCACTGGATCTCGGTTCCACATGCAAAAGAAGCCGAAGTGAGATTGTACGACAGATTGTTCAATGAGGAAAATCCTGCTGCTGCCGAAGATTTTAAAGCATCGATCAATCCGGAAAGCCTACATATTATTGAACGTGCTTACATTGAACCGGATCTTGCAAATGTAACCCCGGGTAAAGGATATCAGTTTATACGATTAGGGTATTTTACCTTAGATACACATTCAACTCCAGCTCATTTAGTCTTTAACCGTACGGTTACATTAAAAGACTCTTGGGGTAAGGAAGTAAAGAAAAACGCGTAAAACCGTAACCCATAAAAAGAAGCGGTTGGAAGTGATTCCAACCGCTTCTTTTTATCGTGTATTCTTATCCCCTAAATTCTCCAACATGCCGGATTTATATCCCCATTAATCTGGCTAAACTACAGCTCTGTCAACCTCTTGAAACATCAGCGCTCATCGCATATAGCTTCGCAGAAGATTAGCAGTACTTCTCTTTTTTTTACAGCAGTAATTTATAAAGGTACATCATCTGCAATAAGAAAAACATCGT
Organism: Sphingobacterium sp. UBA1897; assembly: GCF_002337775.1. NCBI lineage: Bacteria > Pseudomonadati > Bacteroidota > Sphingobacteriia > Sphingobacteriales > Sphingobacteriaceae > Sphingobacterium > Sphingobacterium sp. UBA1897. Next base: position 375,231 of record NZ_DDGR01000018.1, on the reverse strand, counting down.
ATCATTCATTTTTCAACCTGATTATCGTCACTCTTTTGCCGTGATTTTAGCAATAGTTTTACAGCAAACAAAATACCCTTAATGATATGAAAAAGCTACTTTTAATTGCACTGACACTCACCCTAGGCGCACTAAGTTTACAGGCACAAACAATCCCTAATCAACGCTGGCAAATGAGACTCAGAGGTGTGACAGTCATGCCAAACGAATCGGCCAATATTAATACTATAGGCGGAGACGTCGACATCAATACAAAATTTATTCCTGAACTAGACTTCACTTATTTCTTCACAAAAAACATTGCGGCGGAATTGATTCTTGGGACTACAAAACATAAAGTTAATACAACCGGCTCAAATTTAACTGCCATTGGTGGCAGTTCATCCAGCAATGTCGATCTTGGCAGTGTATGGCTCCTTCCTCCGACACTGACAGCTCAGTATCATTTCTTCCCCGATGGTGCCATTAAACCTTATGTAGGTGCAGGAATAAATTATACAATATTCTATAGCGTCAACGCGGGACAAACGGTAAAAAATGTAAAATACGATAATGCTTTCGGTTTTGCGACTCAGCTGGGAATTGATTTTAAGCTATCTGAAAAATATTTCGTGAATTTGGATGCGAAGTATATTCTTTTAAAAACAGATGTCAATGTTGATGCATCAAATCTTGCACCTAACTTATCCATACCGGCAAAAGTTGACATCAATCCCTTCCTGCTCGGCTTTGGCGTCGGCATGAAATTCTAATCATTTGGCTCATTCCCTATCCTATATGTATCGAGGCCTCTTCCAATATTTTAGAAGAGGCCTCATCTGTTTTTTTTACCTCAAGTATAGCAGTCAATTTGCCGTTTAGGCAGACTGCCTAAATTTGGTTCAGTATGTCATCAAAATTATTCTACTCCGTACCAATTTTGATATTGCTGTCTCAAGCGCTCAACACGTGCCAGTCGCTTGGTATCTTTTGCTTCCAATAAAATAGCCTTGTACCGGTCCACCGAGTCCAAACCGGTCTGAATATCATTCCACTCGAAGCTCAGGTTTTTCTTATCCGACACCAACTGATGTAGATACTCCATATTTTCAGCAACATAATCAAGGTTTCGGTCCATCATCCTGTTGGCTAGCTGAGGTTGTCCCGTACGATATAGACTATCGATAATATCGGCATAATTGATGGCATCCGACATCGCATATACGCGATCGGGTAATTGATCGTATGCTTTTTTCGCTACTTCCCCAGCTTGTTTGACCTGACCATTGGCCAAGAGCATCCGGGCGGCTTTTCCAAATATATCACGAGCGTACATACTTGTAAAGCGAAACGAATCGGTATCCAAATACTGTGCATTTTTAACATTGCCCCACTGATATGTATGCATAATATTGTTATATAATGCTTCCATGTTAACTAGCCCGGCCTGCTCATTTCGTTTTCCTGTCGACTGATCTGTAGCAGCGACAGGCATCAATCGGGAAGTAAAGCCCTCATTGACCAGGTATTTATCCAGGCCCAATTTAATGTCACTTGGCAACATGTTCGAAAAATATATCGGTCTGTCCCAATGGTTATTTTCAAGCACCGATAACAGGGTTAAATCCGCCCTGGTCAGATGATCATTCGGAATTTCCCATTCCATTGCAGAAACAATAGCATCCTGAAAATAAGCCGGAACCGCATTTTTCTTAACCACCTCCTCTTTATCAACGCGCAATTGGACTTTCTTGGAAGGGAAATAGTTTTCCATATCACCTGAATTCAGCTGAACTTTATACTCCGGATCATCCGATGTGACAAACTGCAATAATTGCTGTATATCCACCGCATTATCAAGCTGTCTATCCACAAAAGGGATATAATCACGAACGCCTTTTTTTGTCTTTTCAGCTGGGATCGTCACGGGAAGACCTGCCGCTTGATACGTCGGCTGCTTCGCCTGCTGCATATACCAATCGCCAGTCAGATAACTTAATACCACAACCCGAACATCCGGGCGTACTCCTTCCACTTCTTGCAAATACCATACAGGAAATGTATCATGATCTCCATAGGTAAATAGAATAGCATTTGGAGCGCAGGATTCTAAATAATTACGTGCCATATCCCTTGCCAGCGATTTTTCAGAACGATTATGATCATCCCAATTTTGATGGGCCAAAATAATGGGACCGCCCAATAAAGCGAAAGAAATACCTGTCGCTAACGCATACCGTGTTTGTACAAAACGATTGAGAAACCGAACAAATGCTATTGCTCCCAGTCCGATCCAGATCGCAAACGCATAAAAAGATCCTACGTAAGCATAATCTCGTTCCCGAGGTTGCATAGGAGTTTGGTTGAGATAAACAACGATCGCTATTCCCGTAAACACAAAAAGTAAGGTCAAGACCAAGGTATAAGGTTTATTGTTTCGATACAACCAGATCGCTCCGGCTATTCCCAGTAGCAATGGAAGGAAAAAATAGGTATTCCGGCTCGGGTCATGCTCCTGTGATTGGGATATTTTATCTTGCCCTCCCAAACGCCAATTATCCAATGGTTTAATCCCCGACAACCAGTTGCCGTCACTATAGGTCCCATACCCCTGCCTGTCATTCTGTCTACCGACAAAATTCCACAAGAAATATCGGGTGTACATATCACCCAGTTGAAAATTAAAAAAGAACTTAAAATTATCCGAGAACTGTGGCTGCTGCCCCTCCTTCAAATTGAGGTAACTCCTATAATAAGCCTGATGGGCTCCATCTTGACTATATATGCGGGGAAAGAAAGTTTCCTTATCAAACGTATACTTATCGACCTGACTAAAAGGAATATACCCTGATTCATCTTTGCGATAACCGGTTTTACTCTCTACACCAACGACTTGTGAATCATAATTGGGTCCTTTGAGTAAAGGTTCCCGGATATATTGCTCCCGGCTCAGATAACCCAAAAAAGAAAACACATTGTCCGGCGCATTATTGTTTAACGACGGATTGGCTTTTCCACGGATTAAAACCATAGTATAGGAGCTATAACCAAATAGAATAAAACAAAAGACCAGTAACCCGGTATGCAGTGTGTATTGCCGCTTTTTATAAGAATAATATAGCCCATAAATGAGGAAGCACCCCAACAGCAGACAAAAGAAGAAGATACCTGAGCCAAAGGCTAAACCTAATGAATTTACAAATAAGAGGTCTACCTTAGCTGCGAGAACGACCAACCATTGAATAATTCCCCACAAAACAGCCCCCAAGATCAGCACTCCTACCAAGAAAGCTTTTATTGTACCTTTCGCATTAACCTGTCCTGCTCTTCTGAAATAGACAACCATCGCTATAGCCGGAATTGCCAACAGATTTAATAGGTGCACTCCGATCGAAAGGCCCATAACAAAAGCAATAAAAACCAGCCAACGATCGCTACCTTCCTCATCTGCACGGACTTCCCACTTTAAAATTGCCCAAAAAACAATCGCAGTACACAATGAAGACATCGCATATACCTCGGATTCAACAGCCGAATACCAAAATGAATCACTGAAGCAGAAAGCCATTGCACCAACTAAGCCCGCAGCAAAAATTTGGAAATAATTCGATAATTGAACTTTCTCTTGCCTGTTGAGTATCTTTTTGGCAATTGCTGTTATTGTCCAGAATAAAAATGTAACAGTAAGCCCACTGCAGATTGCGGATCCAATATTCATCCAATAGGCGATTTTACCTGCATTACCCAAAGCCAGGTTGGAAAATATATTCTGAATAAGAAGAAATAATGGTGCTCCCGGTTGGTGTGCCACTTCCAGCTTGTAGGCACAGGCAATAAATTCACCACAATCCCACCAGCTTACCGTCTTTTCAACGGTGGCGATATATACACATGTAGCAATTAGTCCGCAAGCAAAGCCGAGTAGAGAATTTAATCTAGTGTACGTCATAAGGTCAATTTGGTCTATTGTTAAAATCCTTTTTAGCACTTTAAGTTAAAAAGTTATCCTGACTCCAATAAGTTAATTAACACTATTTAACACAAGTATCTGACTATAAACAGGCTATTAAACCCTGAATATAGAGATCGACCTAAAACCACACGATCGAAATTCTGAACTTATTATAAGCTTTCACAACGAATACTACCCCAAAAAAAAAGAGAGCTTATGCGCTCCCTTTTCGTATTATTTTTATGAGTTAGGCTAGTTTTTCAACAATCTTCTTTGTTGGACCAGGATTACTCATCGTATAGAAATGTAATACCGGAGCGCCAAATTTAATCAGCTCCTGACATTGTTGCACCAACCACTCTTCACCTACTTGTCTAACGTCGGCATTCGTTTTACATGCTGAAACAGCATCGCTCAGTTCCTCCGGAATATCTAAATGAAATATCCTTGGTAGGGTAACCAACTGTTTTTTCGTTGTCAGTGGTTTCAATCCTGGAATAATAGGCACATGGATTCCATTGTCCCTACATTTTGTTACAAACTCCTTGTATTTTTCAACATTAAAGAACATCTGAGTCACAATAAACTCTGCTCCCATATCGACTTTTTGTTTCAGGTATTTAAAATCAGTATTGAAATTTGGCGATTCAAAATGCTTTTCGGGATAACCCGCTACACCGATGCAAAAATCAGTCTTTTCCGATGTGATAATGTCTTCATGCAGATACTTTCCTTTATTCATATCAGTTACCTGTTCCAGTAGGTCTGTTGCAAAGGCATGTCCACCATCGGTCGGTATAAAATCGGCATCGCCCTTACGTGCATCGCCCCGTAATACCAAGACGTTATCTATCCCCAGAAAGTTCAAATCGATCAATGCATTTTCAGTTTCCTCTTTTGTAAAACCACCACATATCAAATGGGGCACCGCATCTACTTTATATTTATTCATGATTGCAGCACATATCGCCACTGTTCCAGGACGTTTACGATAGGAAACGCGTTCCAGTAATCCACTCGCATGCTCTTTATAGATATAATCTTCCCGATGGTAGGTTACGTCGATAAACGGAGGTTTAAACTCCATCAGTTCATCCATGGTTTTAAAAATACTTTGGATGCCCTGCCCTTTCGCCGGTGGCAATAGCTCAAAAGAAAACAATGTTTTTCCTTTGGCATTCTGGATATGATCGATAATCTTCATTAAAAAACTGTTTTTAGTTTGGTTGGCTTACATCGAAACGCACACGTCGAGGAATCGTTTATCTACATGTAACTTATCTTTCCCACATGGAGTAGGGTAGAATTTAGCACCTTGAACAATACAGGTTGCTAAGGCTTCAACGGGTCTAGTCCCTCGGCCTTTCTCTATAAGCGTTGCTAATATCGTTTTAAAAAATCAAACGACAAAAATATTTTTTCGAAAAGGCAAAAATAGCGACAAAAAGACTGTAATAAATACGGCTTCAGGTTTATTCCCAGGCAATAATAGGAATTTACGCTCCCCAAAAAGTAAAAGACTTAAAAAAACAGATAAAATTAACGATCGAGGATCATCGACAACGAAGAGACTGACTACGTCACAACAGGATCGGCTAAAGATTCGTTGCTAGGGAATTCCGTAGATTTTTGAGATAAAATGTAATCAGTAAGAGTCCCGTAACATGGTACTCCTCTTTCGATCCATATTTAAAACCATCAAATAAATATTTGTAGGCGATTAATGCATTTTTTTCGTTGTAAAATAACTCTTTCCAAGAATCGGGAACATCTGCCCATGCCTTGAGCACAATGCCATTCTCAGCATAAATAATGGGTGATTCAACACCGTCCATTCGATAATCGTGATGTGTACCTGAACTTGATATGTGCTGGAAATAAGCGATAGAATAATCTACAAAATTCAATGCCCTGGCTTTTATCTCCATTTCACTTTCTGATTTTACAGGGGCATTTCGCCATAGATTCACTTGGCTATCAAATTTGCTCGGGGTCTCCCGGATAGGGGTTTTATCTAACGCAAAGTTGATATAAAGTTTTTCACTTGTGGGGACACGTGCTGAGCTAAACTGTGAAAAATCACCTCTCAGCTGAACAAAATCGTTTTTTACCTTAACAATATCCAAAGCGAGACTACCCTTTTTCTCATCGGTCAATTCTAATCGATCGCCGTCGAATCTATACTTACCGAAGAGTAGGATATCATCGATCGCCATGACAAATTTATCTTTATCATGGAGGGAGAGAAAGGACCGGTATATCGTAGGGTCATTACCATAGACATCTGCCTCCACATTTTGGGGTGATTCTCTTTTTACTTTATGATACTCCTCATTTGAATAGCCCAATATCATTTGGTAATTGCCTTCAGGAAAGTCCTTTTTCTTCCCAAAGAAAGCACAAGAAGACAACGAGAATAGGAATAGCAGCAGTAATAACGGTTTCAAAATAAATCAATAATTATGGCCAGTAATAATATACAGACCAAGATAAGAAATTACTGCAATAGTTCGTATACCGCTATTTATTTGAATAAGCTTGGGGATATGCTTATTCTTTATAAAGATCCACCAAGCCCTCTGGCAATTCAACTTCAATGATCTCCTCTTCGCCATCGATTCCTAAGATTAAATCATCGGACAATGGGAACATCAGTTCTTTACCGTCCATATTTACCGAAGCGACAAATTGCTGTGGAAATTCCTGAACATCTGTTATTTGCCCCAATTCACCATGGTTTTCATCAATCACTAAAAAACCGATTAAATCAGTATATCTAAAATCATCTGGATCGCGCTCGGGCATCTTATCATTGGAAAGATATAGCTTTTTACGTACAAGTACTTGAGCCTTATCGATATGATCCACATCCTCAAATGTCACATACGCTGTACTATTTTTTTGAAATTTAATGGTATCAACAAAATAAGGAACAAGTTTTTTGTTCACTTCCACAAAGACAACATCGATATTCAAACTCTCGTATTCCTCGAATTCAAAAAATAGTTGTACTTCTCCTTTAAGACCTCTTGTTTTACTGATGTAACCGATGTAAAAGCTTTGATCAATAGTCATATATTTCGTATTTAGCGATTAGCTGTGAGACATGATTTGGCAAACCATTAGCCTATTGGCTGTTTCAAAAAAAGCCGGCTCAAGATTGAGTCGGCTTTCTCGAATACTTTATGAAAGAATTAACCTTCAGTTTCTTCTGATGCAGGAGCTTCAGTCTCTTCAGCAGCAGTTTCTTCCGCTACAGGAGCATTTTTAGCAGCTACAGCAGCAGCTTTTTCTTCTTTTTTCTTAGCTTCAGCCACTAAAGCAGCTTTTTTAGCTTCAGCTTTAGTTTGTGCTAAACCATCTTTTTTACCAGAGATTCTTGCATCATTAGCTTCAGTCCAAGCTGTAAATTTAGCTTCAGCAGCAGCTTCATCAAAAGCACCTTTTTTCACACCACCTTGCAAGTGTTTTTTGTAAAGAACACCTTTGTAAGAAAGGATAGCGCGAGCAGTGTCAGTTGGTTGAGCACCTTTATTCATCCAATCCAAAGCTTTTTCAAAATCCAAAACGATAGTTGCTGGATTTGTGTTTGGGTTGTAAGAACCAATACGTTCGATGAATTTACCGTCACGTGGAGCGCGAGAATCCGCTACGACTACGTGGTAAAAAGGACGTCCTTTTTTACCGTGTCTTTGCAATCTGATTTTAGTTGCCATTTTTTAATTTTATTTTATGTATTCAACATATCCCCCGAGCTTCATACTAGAGGGGATGCAAAGATAGTTATTTTTTTCTAATCATCATTATAATTTAATAAAACTTCACTGAAAACGACAGGGTTAGCTCTTATCAACAAGCTCTTTCAACCGTAATACCTACCCCTTAGGCCTTCATCTTTTCTTGCTTCCATACTAGCAGCTACAACAAACTTTTCAAAAATCAAGACAAAAAACAGCTCCTTCCTTCAAAAGGACATCTTTACCAAATGTAAACAGGATGAACCGTTTGGGTACAGTGCCTTCGAAATAGTCATCGACATTTTTGCCAATTCACTTTTTACTTTCTACCTTCATTCTATGAAATCTGTTGCGCCATTAAAAATACTAAAAGCTTCAGCCGGTTCGGGAAAAACCTTTAGCTTGACTTTACACTATCTCACACTCCTACTCTCCAACGAGAATAGCTATAAGGAGATTTTGGCGGTGACATTCACCAATAAAGCAACCGCCGAGATGAAGGAACGTATCCTCTCGGTACTCCATGGCTTGGCAACAGGCAATCGGAGTCCTAAAATTGAAGATTTCAGAAAGCTTTTACTCCAGCAGCAGCCAGACTGGAATCCGCATCTGGTACAAGAGAAAGCTTTTCGGGTGTATCGACGTATCCTACATGACTACAGTCATTTTACCATAAGTACAATTGATGGATTTTCCCAAAAAGTCATTCGTGCATTTACGTATGAACTCAATCTTGATGCTGCTTATAAGATTGAAATGAATGTCAATAAAGTGAAAAATGACCTGACAGTCATGCTTAATCAATTGCTGGATGAACGACCCGACCTACTGGATTGGATTATCGCTTATGCGGAAAAGAAAATAGCAAAAAATGAAAATTGGAACTACCGCCAACAACTAATGGGTTTGGCAAGTCTTATTTTCTCTGAAAATTTTCAGGAATTTGATGGCTACATCAATTCTGCCAATCCAAAGGAGGTTTTTAATCTCCTCAATCAGGAAGTTGAACAGAAGATAAACTCCTTCACGGAAGCGCTCTCCATGACAATTGAAGCCTTTAGTGAAACATTCAGGAATTTTAATATCTCCGAAAGTGACCTTAAAGGTAAATCGCGCAATAAAATAATCTCCGCTAGCAAAACCAATAAAAAAACGGAAAAGCTGAGCGCTTCCGAAATTGCCAAGGTACTGGAAAAGTATCTCCAGTTGATCGACAATGAAGATGCTTTTACAGATAGTGACAAAAATATACGGCATGATCTTATCGCCGCACTCAGCCCCATTCTGGCATCGTTCCAAAAGCTACACGATAATCTATCGGCTTACATTGCTTATCAAGCGGTACAAAGTAATCTCTATTACCTACGCCTGCTCAAGGAAATGAGCGACTTACTGACGCAATGGCGGCGGGATAATGGTGCTCAATTAATTTCCGACTCGCAGATTTTATTAAACAAACTCGGACTTGATGAAAATAGCGATCCAACATTTATCTGGGAGAAGATCGGCAATCGTTTTAACTACTTTTTGTTTGACGAATTTCAGGATACCTCGCGTATTCAGTGGAAAAATTATAGTCCACTACTGATCAATGCATTGGCAGATGCCAAAGGCACAATCAGCGAACACCTGATCGTTGGGGACGTCAAACAGAGTATTTATCGCTGGCGAAATGGGGATTGGCGCATACTCCTGCAACAGGTAGAACAACAGGTTGGTCATACTTTTCACTTAGACGAGGATAGCAGAACCACCTTTATCGAAAACGGAAGCCTTGACACCAATTTTAGAAGTCTTCCAAATATCATCCATTTAAACAATTACCTCTTTAGCAGTATTCCCCAGCATCTGCAACAGGTACTGAATGAAAAAGTATTCGAAAGCCTTGATGAAGAAGGTAAACAGTGGTGGATTTCTACTGGCAATGACACTATGCTGGTCAAAGCTTATGAAAACAGCCAACAGGAAGTACCTGAACATAAAAAAGGGAAACTTGACCAATTAGGATCTATCGAAATCTCTTACATTCCTGTCTCTGATGGACGCTACAGAAGAAATCAGGTTATTGAAGAATCGCTACTACAACTATGTCAGAAAATAGGCGACTGGCTCGGTAGCGGCCGCTACCAGGCGCAGCAGATCGGTATCCTGGTACGGAGTAATGTGCAGGCTAAATTGGTCATTCAAAAGCTCATGGACTTCAAAAAAGAGCAGCAACTTACATTTGAAGTGATATCCGGTGATGCATTATCCTTAGCGAGCAATGATGCTGTACTATTATTGATCGAAACGTTAAAGGCTTTAGTCTACAATTCGGATAAACATACCATCCATAAAGCAAAGATGGTCTATCTATACCAGCATATTCAAAATAAGACAATCGATCAGAATGCATGGTTAAAATTTGCCGGCAACGACATCCGCGCACTTAAAGATTATCTCCCTGAGGCGCTGATTGACTCCTGGGAAATGGCGCAGAAACAGCCTTTAGTCCATTTAATTGAAAAACTCATTGAAATCTACGGCTTCACAACCACGGACAATATCCACCTCCCTTACCTCCTGGCGTTCAAAGATATGATCTCAGCTTTCTCCACCAATGGCGAACGTGGCATTATACAGTTCCTGGAGTTTTGGGAAGAAGATGGCAACCGGGCGGTGCTCCCTTCCAACGGAGAAATTAATGCGATCGAGGTAACAACAATCCACAAATCAAAAGGTCTAGCCTATGACGTTGTGATGATTCCATTCTGTTCCTGGGATCTCGACGGCATGATCAATGGCGATTTTTGGATAGAGACCTCGGATACTCCTTTTGCCCAATTGGGAAAAATTCCAATAAAATATACATCTACAGTCGGCAAATCTGTATTTTTCAAGCAATATTTTGAAGAGATGCTGTTCAACTACATGGACGCCCTCAACACATTCTATGTAGCAACAACACGTGCTGTTGAACACCTCTATATTACAGCTCCTTCCTTTAAAGAATCTGTTGACAAAAAAACAGGTGAAATTACAGGATATGATATTAAAGACGAATATATCAGCGATGTGCTCTATCAAGTCTTGGATAGCCCCATAGCTCCGTTTGCACTGGAAGAAAAAGGTGTACACATCGATCAAACGATCGAACAAAAAAAACATCAGGCTCAGAACGACAATATTATTTCCCTTCGCCATTACCCCATTTCCAAAGAATTGGAAATGGCCTTAGAAAAATCGAGTACGCGTAACATCAATGATATTATGATGCTGGAAAAAGCCGCGCAGTACGGTATATTGGCCCACGATATTATGGCTCAAATTTCAAAGGAAGAAGACATCCATAAACTGGTACGCCAACTGATCCAGGAAGGAATCCTTTCCAAAGAGGAAGAACCTTTTCTCATGCAGGAGATCAATCAGATCTGGAAGCACCCCTTAATCAATAAATGGCTCACCGGAAACTATAAAATCTGGAATGAAGCAAGCATTATTACCGCCAAGGGTGAGACCATTCGTCCCGATAAAGTCTTCACCTCCGCGGAAGAAACAATCGTTCTGGATTTTAAATTCACACAGACAGACTATATTGGGCACAAGTACCAAGTCGACAACTATAAAAAGAATTTGGAGAACCTTGGCTATAACAACGTTAAAGCCTATCTCTATTATGCGAAATCAAATCAATTAACTGAAGTAAAATAATAGCACGATGCAGACAGCCTTTCTAAAATTAGTAGCAGCAGACATTCAAAAACGTTTTGGAAACGATCTGAGTGAAATTGCCATCGTGTTTAATAATAAACGGCCGATTACCTACCTCAAAAAACATCTCTCTGAAGTGTATGGTCAGGCGATCTGGTCGCCGCAGTTTTTTACGATTCAAGAATTTTTCAGACTTTCGACCGATGATACCGAAGCCAGTCCTTTAACCCAATTTTTTCATCTGTTTAATATTCATAATGAGTTATTGATAGCTGAGGGCAAGCAACCAGAAACGCTGGAAGAGTTCTATCCAATTGCCGAAATTATATTGAGTGACTTCGGTCAACTGGATTATGATCTCGTTCCCATCGAGCAGATCTATCTAGAACTTTATGACAATACCAAAATCGACATTGCTTTCCAACATCTCACGCAAGAACAGCAAGGGTTTATCCGTCAATTTTGGCAGTCCTTTTCTATTGCGGGGCATAGTGGCGTACAAGAGCGCTTTCTTCAACTTTGGAAAAGACTGCCCGTATTATATGATCGATTCAAAGAAAAGCTTAAAACAGAAGGCCAAACCAACTATCCAACAATCTACCGTGATCTGGTTGAAGGCAAGGCTACAAATCAGCAGTTTGCGTCCTCCTTTCAGCATATCCTTTTTGTCGGTTTCAATGCTTTAAATAAAGCTGAGGCAAAATTATTTAGACAATGGCAGGACAAAGGCAGCGCACTATTCTATTTTGATGCCGATGCCTATTACCTGGAGGACACTATGCAGGAGGCGGGACTTTTTATCCGTCGAAATATTTTTCAAACAGGTTTGGTCAATGCCCTTGGCGATAGCCCGAACATTATAGGCAATAGAACCTCAACCGTAAATCTATATGCCAGCACCGGAAAAATCAGCCAAACAAAATTGCTCCATGATATCCTCGAACAGCACCATAACATGGAGCAGACCTCTGCCATTCTTCTAGCAGATGAAAACCTACTGGTTCCTTTGCTGCAGAGTCTGCCCGATGTCAACCCCAACATCACAACGGGATATCCCCTAACGCAGTCTCCCATTTTCGGCATCCTGGACCTATGGATGGATGTACATTTGGAGATATCTCAGTTCAAGAGGCGGAAGATTCCTTATCAGGTCATAGAGACCTTTATCAACCATCCGCTCAGCATGGTTTCTTTAGCAGATAAACTTCAGATCCAAAAAGAGATTGCCGACAAACAGCTCTTTGAGATCGCATTGGAGGAGCTTCATCTCAAAAGCTCCCTGCCTCAGTTTTTTGTACCAATCGAAAATTCTGCACATTTGATCCCTTCGCTCATTTTGATCGTCGATGACCTGTTGCATAGCATCTCTTCTCAGGAGCGCATCCGCCAAATTGACAACAACCTCTTGATCGAAACAAAGAAAACGTTAAATCAGCTGCTAATGGGCTTTGAAACAGTTGCGCCCTTAAGCATCAGCTTCCAGATTGGCCTGATTAAAAAAGCAATCGCCCCAATAAATTCGGCGATAGAAGGAGATCCGCTAGAAGGAATTCAGATTATGGGACTCTTGGAGAGTCGTTGTTTAAATTTTGACAACGTATATATTTTAGGCGCAAATGAAGGCATTCTACCCAAAACGTCCAATTCACCGACCTTTATACCCAATAGCCTGAGAAGCGCTTATGGCCTTCCCATATTGGAGAATCAGGATGCCCTGTCAGCTTATTTATTCTATCGCCATTTTCAATACAGTGAAGGAATACATATTTTCTACAATGGCTTAGTAGACGAAAGCTCTACCGGCGAAGAAAGTCGTTTTATCAAACAGCTGGAGTTTGAAAGTAAATTTCGGTTTGACCGAAAAATTCAACAACAGACCATCCAATTTGCCGATAAAGCGCAAGAGATTGTCATAGAGAAACGTGGTCAAGTCTGGGAAAAGATGTATCAGGACTTTATCGTCAACCAGAAAAGGATATCTGCAACGGCACTAACAACTTACCTGCAATCCCCGCTACAGTTTTTTTTAAAACATATTGCCGGCATCAAAGAACCGCCTTCAATTTCTCAGGAATTTGAGATGAATAAACTGGGAACTGTCATCCATAATGTCATGGAGAAGATATTCCTACCTTTCAAGGGGCAACAGGACTTTACACCGACAACTGTCTTACGGCGCGAGATAGACAAAATAGAAGCACAGGTGATTCGTGAAATAGGCCTGCAATATCAGATCGAATTAAAGACAACACATGATTTAAACAGCCTGCAGCGGATCATGCTGAAGATTGCCTGCGAGTATGTCAAGATGTATCTTGAATATGACATCAACAACTACAAAGCATTTCGGATTATTGAACTCGAGAATGACAACGATTATGTACTGCCCTTTCCTATTGAGATCAATGGAGAAGAACAACAGGTCACACTTTACGGCATCATTGACCGTGTAGATGAGGTCGTAACACACGACGATCGCATTATCAGTAGAATTGTTGATTACAAGACTGGTGGAGACTCGATCATATTCAAAGAAATCGACCAGGTATTTGCGCCAAATACCGAAAATAAAGCCATGGTGCAAACGCTATTCTATGCCTATGTATTTGAACAGAAAACAGGAAGAAAACAACTCGAACCCCATCTCTATGTCGCCCGTAAAATGCGGGAAGAAGGGACATTATTCAGTGGTAAAGAGGGAATATTGACTGATGAATTCCTTGCTTTCCAGAAAGAAAATTTTGTCAGATTTATGCGAGATATTCTTCAGGAAATCTTTAACCCAGATGTCCCATTTCGGCATAACCCGGACTCAATGATTTACCCAAGCGACCCTTATACACTATTCTACCGGGAAGCTAGCAAATGGGGGGATGCAGAAGAATGAATATAGCAAAGACTTTAAGGAGAGGTCAAACTAAATGCTACATATCAAATACATTTTAAAGACAAAAGGGGACATTTTACTGTCCCCTTTCTATATTAACGTTTGTTTCTTTTAATTGCATTATTGGCTCGACGTTTTGCTGTATTAATTTTATAATGGAACCAATGGTCTTTGAAGATCTTTCGCATCGTATTGTCAAAATGCCTTGTGATAAACAGATTACGCGCCCCCTGCAATTTCTCACTGATCGAATTTGCTAACGCCCTAACAGAAATCGAATAGCCCTCTGTCTCATATTGAATATAGTGCCACCAGCCTGCTGGCATATATAAGGTCTCTCCAGGATGGATCACCGCCTCATAGCCCTCCAGATATTTAATTCCGGGATATTCCTCTTCACTGCTATATTTGGGGTTTGCAATACTATGAAAATTGTATGGCAATTTGTACATCAAATCAGATTGATCATTTGGAAAAAGCCAAATACGTTTTAATCCTTGGAATTGAGAAATAAACACGTGTGACATATCAATATCGAAATGATTACGGGTACTTGACCCCTCTCCACCAAAGAACATAAATGGTAACCATTGCAATACCTTACCGCCTGTAACATCGTTATAAATAACATCGTGTTTCAGTTCAGGACGTATCTTGAGTAGATTGAACAAAAACAACCGTAACTCTGTAGGTTCTTTTGTGATCAGATCCAAATATTCTGCAAATGTCATATGGCCAACAGGAGCACTGGCAGCACGGTCCATTGATTCTTCCTCTTTTCCATAGACATCTATCTTTATATCTCCTGCGATTTCCTTAAAGTAATCATAACTCCATTTCTTCCACGCTGGACTTTCTGCACTGATAAAATCTGATATGATTACAGGAAAACCTGGTTTCAGATAATTCTTTAAAAAGTCCTCTGATTGAATGCCCGAAATTTTATCAACTTGCTTTAACTTCACGACTGACTAATTTTGCTTAATTACAAACATAAAAAAAATATTTCTATCAAATTTTAAAAATACTGCCTATGCTTTATTTTTAATTGGAATAAATTACTCCAAGCAATTTAATAGAAATATACTTAAAATCTCAATGACCATCGTCACTTTTATTACATTTTAACATCATCGATTCGACTCGCCACCATTTCTATACCCCTACAGATAAAAATACGATTCATCTATCTTTCATACAACATGAACATACCTCACAAATTGATCATCCGGCCAATTCGTAAAATTGTCATTGTACCATTCCCGATTCGGAATGATAAAACTCAACAACAACGCCCGTAAAAGTCTTTACAGATCCTTGCGGATCTTAAACTGCACAAATAACAAAAAAAGGGTCTTAAGAACCCTTTTTTTGTTATTTACCTTATGTTAGGCTACTACTTATTTACCTTTTTGATATATTCTTCAACAGCCATCGTCATACTAGGCGCTTTTGGTGTTGGAGCAGGGATATCTAAAATCAATCCGTGATCTAAAAGAGCCTGTTGAGTAGAAGCACCAAATGCTGCAATCCTTGTATTATTCTGCTTAAAGTCAGGGAAGTTATCATATAAGGACTGTACACTTGAAGGACTAAAGAACACGATAACATCGTAGAAAACATCTTTCAAATCAGTCAAATCGCTTACAACAGTTCTAAAAAGCACAGCCGGTGTAAATTTATAGCCGTTTTGTTGTAACCAATTACTTGTTTCCTCATTGGCCACATCCGAACAAGGGAACAAGAAATTCTCCCCTTTGTGTTTTTTCAATACCTCTTCAAGGTCTTTCGCGGTCTGTTTACCAAAGAAAATCTTCCGTTTTCTATATTGGATATACTTTTGAAGATAGAGGGCAATCGTTTCTGAAATACAGAAATACTTCATTTCTGCAGACACTTCAAATCGCATCTCTTCACAAATTCTAAAATAATGATCTACAGCATTTCTGCTCGTAAATATTACGGCAGAATAATCTGCTAAATTAACCTTATCCCTACGCACATCTTTGGCAGGAACTCCTTCTACGTGTATAAAACCTCGAAAGTCTAATTTTAACCCGTATTTCTTTGCTAAATCATAATAAGGGGACTTATCGTTTTCAGGTTTTGGTAAAGTCACCAGTACACTTTTTACCTTCTTTGCTCTTTCTACGTCTGAAGTTTGCATATTAACCAGTTTTAGCTCAATAATCTTAACAGTATTAATATTGGTGCTATTTCTAGGCAACAAAGGTACAAAATTAAATAGGAAATTGAAAATTTATACATAGACATAATATGAGTCGCTGTCTTAAGAAATCGATAGAAAAAGAGTAAGGCCGCTCCAACAATAGCCAAATGCAGTACAACTCCGACCGATGTCAAAGGCACAAGACTCAAAATTAATAGTACAGGAAGCATTAAAAAAAGTGTATTGAAATAAATCAGATACAGCACGGTCACATATTCCTTTACCAACTTTCTAATTTGAAAAACAAAGGATAAGAATCGGATAAATCCGATTTTTAACGCAAACAAAGCACCAACCATTCCCGCAGTCTTCATATAATTGGGAAAAGTAATAAAATCGAATCTATTTAATTCATATGCATAAAATAGACTTACAAATAAGCCTATTGCCCCAGAAAATAATATAAATAGAAAAATAAATGGCCAAGACGTCAGGATCGTATCCTCTTTGCTTACAGACAATAAGACCCTATCATCCCAGTACCCCTGAAAAACCAATTTAATATCAGAAGGGAAAAATACCCGAATCAACCCAACACCAAAAATTAATGCGAGAACTGTAAATAAAATCCAGTTTTCACGATGAGCCTTGAGCGTTCCATATTGCCGATCCAAATTGCTACTTCTTAATTTACTCTGAAAATACTGCTGAACATCAAAATTATAAATATTATGAATCCTTAAACCTTCCCCGTTCACTGTTACGATCCGATATTGATTCTGTAACGCAGGGTTCAAGGATGCCAAAACTTTCTGGTTTGGTGATTCAACAGAATCCTTTACGATATTTAGACTATCAGTACTAACTGTGCTGCTGTCCTGTACAACCGTCCGAAAAGTCCGCCGCTGCGCATTCAATCCCGTAATTGAAAACAGCAGAAGTACTACAAATAGAATATGATATTTGAAGATAGTTACGCTCATTAAAATGAATTGTCTCTTAACGGTAATGAAATGCTCATGAACCGTCTATATTCGAAACTCTTTAATTGTGGTCGTAAAGTTAGGATAAAAAGTTATATTGCATTCAAAAAATCTTCAGAGAACATGTACAAAGAAATCATACGTTGTCAATGGTGCGGATCTGATCCGCAATATGTCGATTATCACGATAAAGAATGGGGACGACAAGTCCGCGATGACAAAACTTTATTTGAATTTTTGATATTAGAGTCTGCACAAGCTGGCCTAAGCTGGATCACGATTCTTCGTCGAAGAAAGGCATACCAAGAAGCTTTTGCCAATTTTGATGTTGATCAAGTCGCTGCTTATACCAATGAACATGTTGCTAGACTTTTGGTCGATTCGGGAATTATCAAACACAGGAATAAAATTGAATCCACCATTACCAATGCGCAGCATTTCAAGAAAATCCAAGCAGAATATGGTAGCTTCTACGACTATTTATACACTTTTTTGCCTGAAAAAAAACCAATTGTCAACCACTGGACCAGTCTGCAACAGGTACCTGCAACTACAGCGATTTCTGATAAAATAGCAAAAGACATGAAGAAAAGGGGATTCAAATTTTTCGGTTCTACCATCTGTTATGCTTATATGCAGGCCGTTGGAATGGTGAACGACCATATCGAAACCTGTTCGTTTAAATAAGTTAACCATTAAAATGCGCATAGGTTTCGCAAACACCAATTTATAGGAATCAAAACCGGTTCTCTACACCATAAAAACAGACCGTTAAGAACAGCAATACAACATATGAATCAAATCGACCTAAAACAAAACCAATTGGTATTAAAAGAAAAAAGGGGGCCTCTAATTGCCAGACTATTCATCTATTTACTTACCATATTTTCTATAATTCTACCCCTTGGTGGCGTCACTGTCAATGTATCCAATAGCGGGCTGACAATTGTGAGTGTTATCATGCTTGGCTTATTTGGATTAATAGCATACTATATGCTCCGTGTTTCATTATGGAATACCTATGGCGCTGAAATTATTGAATTTCAAAAAAACAAAATCAACTACACCGCCGACTACCAATGGTTTAAAGGAGGTCAAAAAGAATTTGATTTTGAAAAGATAGACTTTACAATACAAAAATCGGGCTATGAGGAAGATTACAAAGGTGTTTTAGTCATTAAATTTGATGAAAAGAAAATACTTGAAACTGTCTCCAAACTACCGTTATCAGAATTAGAAATTTTACGTATAAATCTGAAAGAATTATACAACGATCAAACACCTGAATAGATCAAAATTCTATAGTTAAAATCTAATGATCACTTGTTAGTACATTAGACTGCTACGTTTTTATAAATATCAGGGAGATTCCGACAAAGACCATTAAAATCCATACCATACCCAACTACAAATTCTTTACTTATTTCAAAGCCAACATAGGTCAATTCCTCGAAATGATACTGCAGCGCCTCGGGTTTCACCAAAAGTGCACAGGCAATCACACTTGCTGGATTTAATTTTTTTACGGCATCCAAGGTATACTTCAGGGAATGCCCGGAGTCGACAATATCTTCTACAATAATCACATCACGGCCTTCAAGATCGATACCAAGCCCTAAAAGCTCGTTTAATTCAGATTGCCCGGTTCCAATATAAGAAGCCAACTTAATAAACGACATCTCACAAGGAACATCAATTTGCTTAAGCAAATCTGCCATAAACATAAAACATCCATTCAAGACGCCTATAAAAACAGGCTGTTTGTGTTCATAACGCAGGCTGATATCAATCCCCATCAAGCGCACTCGTTTCTGAATTTGCTCCTCTTCAAATAAAGGTTCGAAAAGCAATCCGTCAATTTCTATCTTTTTCATGCTAATATTCTTCTTTCAACACAGGCACTATTTGTGTGTGTCGTTTTCTTTTTCCTCTTTTTTACGCCCTAATATCTTGTCAAATAGCGACCGTTTTGGTTTCTCCTGCTCACTAGCCTCCTCATCTTTCTTTTCTGTTAGATCCATTTGTTTTAGCTTCTTTGGAACAGATACATGCTCAAGATTGTCGGCAGGAGAACTACTTTCGAGACGATCGAACAACAATGGATCATCTCCCATATCAAATACATCAACAGAATCTACCACAGCTGGTCTTGCTGCCCGCAGATGCGGCTGTAGAACAACTTCATAAAAACCATAATTTGAAGTTGTTGAATCCACACTAATCTGCCCTGTTTTGGTCATAATATGACCATATGTATTAAAATAGCGCAACATATTCCCTTTCAGGTGCCCTGTCCAATCAAAAAAGTTGAGTCCCTTTTTGGGACGCGGAACAATGCTCGACAAAAATATACTTTCTCCAAGCCCTAATTGCGCTGGTGTTTTCCCAAAATAATAGCGTGCAGCTTCGGTAATACCATATACATTATTTCCCCACTCGATGACATTCAGGTAAACCTCGTACATGCGTTTTTTACTCACTTGCTGCGAGCGTTCCATCAGCCATACCAGCAAAATTTCCTCCAGCTTCCGTACAACCGTCTTATTGCGATTTAGAAAAACATTTTTCACCAGTTGCATTGATATCGTACTCGCTCCACGCTTAAATCCTTTTTCCTTAATGTTTGTAGCAATAGAGAGTTTAAAAGCCTTCTCCTCAAAGCCTTTGTGCTTAAAGAAAAATGGATCTTCTGTATTGATCAAACTAATCTGCATATAACGGGATATTTGATCTATAGGTGTAAAATTAGGATTTTGAGGTCCGACAACAATTTCCCGCATCGGCTTACCATCTTCATAGGCTGTATACGTGAATGGTGTATTTAACATCGCAATATCGGCCTCCCCCCATTTGACTACCTTTAAATCCCTATCATCCATTTTGGAAGAGAAAAGAAGCTTTTCGGGCTTTTTGATTTCGAGAGCAAAGTTCAGATCGTATTGAATATGCCCCTCCACCTGAATACCATCTAAGCCAGGAAATAATCCAACTGGCATGGCATCAAAAAAGTGCTGCGCCTCTATCCTATCAGTATGAATGGCAAGGAAGAGTTCTTTTTCCGGCTTGTGCACATATTTGATATAAGGAGAAAACACGAAATCTTTGACCTGAACGGTACTTTCTTTGCTCACTTCAATCGATGATGCTCCAATATTCAATGCCCCCTGCATGATGGCCTCAGGAAAGATAACATCTTTACTAGAAATACGCCAGTGATTTACTTTCAGATTTTTAAATCCCCATTGCCCATGCAACTCCAGTAACTCCTTATTTCTTCTATGAGCCTTGTCCAATCGGAAGGATATTTCATCAAAACTTACCGCGAGACCAAATTTACGCTGTAATAGTGGAAGATTTACCTCCTTTTTATCGGAAAAAAGACGAAGGTCACATTCTTGATTATCTGAATCAATCGTTCCGGTCAGATTCCAGGCCGCCTCATGGTCATTTAACAGAAACTTGGTTTCCATATCTCCGCCGTCTATCACGGCAGAAGGAATTACAATGCGTTGTGAAGTACTGTCGTCACGATAGGAAAGCTCAAGGTTCTTGAGATCGAGGTCATTTGGAATCTTAAAAAATACATTTTTCAACAATCGATCTGCCAAGGCCGCCAGATTCTGCTTTGGGTTATCATTTTCAACAGTATCCTTTTTCTGCTTCTTGAACAGGAAATCGTAGTTACTGATCGAATCCTTTTTAACAAGAGAAACCTTCCCATTATCTAAAAGAACTTGTCCTAACTTCACATCCCCAAATAACAAAGGCCACAATTTTACAGACACTGTCAAATCATTGATTTGAGCCAATTGATCTCTATTTTTGGGCAATAGCTGTATATTCTTAAACTGTACGGCATTAATCCCCTGGAAAGCATAATATTGAATCTTCAATTCCATATCATACTTTTCAAGCAACTTCGCTTTCGCTTTGTTGATTGCTCCCATGAGCATGGCATCTCTTTTCTGATAAGCATACGTGCCTACTGCGATCGCCAAAACCAAAATAGCAGCTAAAGCGATATAAAGCCATCGCCATTTGCGGGACTTAAAAGATGTTATAAATCGATTGGACATAATTATTACTTAATGCAAATTCGTGCATATCAACAGTCAAACTTAGATAAATTTGGCTGCATATACAATTATAATTCACTGAAACAAGGATGGCCTTTATCCCTTTCTACAGTCCGACAAAATTATTTAGAAAACAGGTTGGTTACCCGAAAACGAAAATGTACTGGATAACGGATCTTTCCTAAAGATTAGGAGTACGATACAGTAATCTTAATCCCATTAAAAACAAAGAAATGACATGAAATTGATCCGCAATGAGTAGTTTTGTAATCCATGATTACAAATGAATAATAGATGGTTACCAAAGAACAAATATTAAATGCATTATCCTATGTTGAAGAGCCTGATTTGAAAAAGGATCTTGTAACATTGAATATGATTCAAAATATCGAGATCGAAGGTGAAAAAATTTCTTTCGATGTCATTTTAACTACACCAGCTTGCCCGCTTAAGGACCATATTGAGCATGCCTGCCGAAACGCCATAGCCCATTTCATCGACAAAAACCTCGAAGTTCATATCAATATGACTTCCAATGTGATCGGGAAACAAGGCGCGCAAGTATCAGGTATTAAAAACATCATCCTGGTATCTTCAGGCAAAGGTGGAGTTGGTAAATCTACTGTCGCTGCAAATCTTGCACTTGCACTCCATGCTAAAGGAGCTAAAACAGGTCTTTTAGACGCCGACATCTATGGGCCATCGCTTCCAATTATGTTTGGCCTAGAAGGTGCCAAACCGGGTTCGATAGAAATGCCAAACGGCCAGGTTAAAATTGAACCGCTTGAAAAATTTGGACTGAAATTACTTTCAATAGGATTTTTCACCGATCCAAACCAACCTATTCCATGGCGTGGACCGATGACGACCTCGGCCATCAAGCAGCTTTTTAATGATGCACATTGGGGTGAACTGGATTATTTGGTTGTTGATATGCCTCCGGGTACTGGTGACATCCATATCACCGTATCACAGACATTCCCGATTGCCGGGGCTGTGATTGTCACAACCCCGCAGCACGTTGCCCTGGCTGATGCTGTCAAAGGAATCGGAATGTTCTTAATGGATAGCATCAATATCCCATTATTGGGTGTCGTGGAAAATATGGCCTATTTTACACCAGCTGAACTGCCAGAGAACAAATATTATATTTTTGGTAAAGATGGCGGAAAACGTCTTGCAGAAGAATATAAAGTTCCTTTCCTAGGTGAAATCCCTTTGTTAAAAGGCATTTCTGACGCAGGAGATAATGGTTTCCCTGTTGCCATAGATAACGAAGATCCTGTAACGAAATCATTTTTAACGATCGCAGAGAAAGTTGCCCAGCAACTTTCCATTATCCATAGCCAAGGGAGATAGTTAGTGAATAATGCGCTCTTGCGCTTCACCATAAAAAAGGCTTTCATACGTATGAAAGCCTTTTTTATGAAATGTCATCTAAGTATTAGATAGCAAGTTCCAGCAATACCGGGCAATGATCGGAATGGACTGCATCCGGCATTATACTGGAAGATTTGATTTGTTCCGCCAAAGGTTTTGAAACCATATTATAATCAATACGCCAGCCCAAATTCTTTGCACGAGCCCCTGCACGATAGCTCCACCAACTGTAGTGGTGTGGATCAGGGTTTAAATGGCGGAAAGAGTCAATATAACCCGAATTAATAAAATTCTCCATCCATTCGCGCTCTTCCGGAAGAAATCCCGAAGAATTTGCATTTGATTTTGGATTGTGAATATCGATGGCACGGTGACAAATATTATAATCACCACAAACGACCAAATTCGGTTTTTCGATCAAAAGCTTATCGCTATATGACTGAAAATCCTCCAAAAAACGGTATTTAAAATCCTGTCTCACATCTCCTGTTGTACCTGATGGGAAATAGGTACTCATCACGGAGACCTGATCAAAATCAGCACGGATAATACGTCCTTCAAAATCATAATCTTCATGGCCGCAACCATACTCAATATGCTTAGGTGTGATCCGCGTAAACAAGGCGACTCCGCTATAGCCCTTCTTTTGAGCTGGATACCAGTAATGCTCATAGCCCATCTGCTCCAACAAAGCAATTTCGGGAATCTGATCCGGTGTAGCTTTAATCTCCTGAAGACATATGACATCCGCATTTACAGTTTTCAACCAGCCTAACCAATCTTTCTTCAAGGCTGCACGTAAACCATTCACATTATAGGTTACTATTTTCATTTTTTGAGTATTGAGATTCTAAATAATAGGAAAAAAAGCGCTTCAATCCCTGATTTGCGACTTCATAAAAACATTAATAATCCTTAGAAGAGAACAGATCACCGATTTTAGAAAAGATACCAGTCTGAGGTTTTAGACCTTTTAGTTCCCGCTCTAAGTTTAACGCTTCTCGCCTCGTTAGCACATGCATGTTCATCTTTTGGTCGACTTCTGGTCTATCGTGCTTATCTGTTTTCACAGCTGCAATCTGATCGATAACATCCACTCCCTTGACCAACTCACCAAATACAGTATAATTCCAATCCAAATGAGGTGCACCACCAATAGTCGTGTAAGCCTGACGCTGTACTTCCGAAAATTTCTTACCATTCATCCGTGTTTGCTCCAAACGATTAAGATCTTCAGGTGTGAATACCTTTCCCTGAACAAGATAAAACTGAGAACCCGAAGAAGCTTTTGCGGGGTTGTTATCCCTAGCCGCTCCAATGGTCCCTTTTTTATGGAACAAACCGTCCTGAATCTCTGCAGGAATGGTATACCCTGGTCCTCCATTACCCAGCTGCGCTCCTCCAACTGCATTTCTTGAGTCAGGATCGCCTCCCTGGATCATAAAATTCTGGATGACGCGATGGAACAAGGTTCCATCGTAGTATTTACTTTTTGCTAATTTCACGAAGTTATCCCGATGTTTTGGTGTCTCATTGTACAACCGCAGCACACAGGTCCCCTTGTCAGTAACGATCTGTACATATTTAAACTCGGGTTTAGCCGCAAATGCCAAAACCTGCAAAAAGCAGAATACTGCTATTAAACTAGCCTTTAAAAATCTCATCTGTTAATAATTATATGTTCCCATTTAGAACTTCCTCTTTTTTCAATTGTGTTATCTTTTAGATAACGTTTAACTCTTCAAAATAATTTATGATCAAGGACTTCATAATCAGTTCTTGCTCCAAAAGAGTATAGTTAGGAATAGGTTTTACCAATTCCCAATGTGGCCACCCTTCTTCATCCAGACCTTTCAGATTATAAAATCCCATAGCACTGAAAAGACGACACGTCGCAATGTGCATCAACTCTTCTTTTTCTCGTTTTGAGAATTTTTGGGCACCTTTGCCCAATTCCTGAACACCAATAAGGAATAAACAAACCTTGATGTCAGGCTTTTCCATATCGAATAGAGAAGCAATTTCATCCTGTAGGATGTTCCACTTCTTGTTTACTTCTGCTGCCTTCATTTTTTTGTTTTAAACAAACTAAGATAAATTTACGATGATTTGCAAGCAAATTAACGCACAGATAAATATAGTTATGCTGTTGGATTCCCGCCTTTGGCAATAACCTCTGCACAACGTTGATCAATCATCTGAAACACGGGATCGAACAAATTATCATCAAAATACGGATCAGGAACAACATCATCTCCCAAAAACAATTTAACTTTGTGCAGATCTTCCTTATCAATCACCTGAGCGCATACATCTGCATAGTTTTGTCTATCCATTACAAATATAAGATCGTATTCGGAAAAAAATTGCGGTTTGAAATGCCGTGCCCGCTGACCGGAAATATCGACACCATACTTCTTTGCAATTGCAATAGCTCTACGATCGGGTGCTTCACCTATGTGCCAGTCACCTGTACCCGCCGATTCAACGACCCAGTTTAATTGATTATCTGCTGCTTTTTGTTTCAATATACCATGTGCAAGGGGAGAACGACAGATGTTTCCCAAACAAACCATTAAAATCTTCATCTCTATAATTTTTAAAAGCTATCAAAGAGTAGCCATACCACGCTACGATCCAAACTAAACGGCGCAAAGAACGCCATTAGCCGACATAATCAGGCTTTCATGCTTGTCAATAGCAATATTGAAATAAATCACAAAGCCAGAAAGTCCCAGCATAAAAAGCGCTGGAGCTATTTCGGCACTTAATTCCGCAAAATAGCTAAACTAAAATGATTAAGGAAACAACCGGCTTAAAATTGACTTACTTCTTACCAAGTGCCGTAGCTTTCCTATAAAATCCTTCTGATTATGTGTCTACCAACAGTAATGAAAAAAGACTGGAGACCTTTGCTGTCCAATAACCAAGTTAAATGAGGCCAATGAGACTAAACACTTTTCAATAAACCAAGCATAACGAGCCGAATGATACCTTTATGAAAAACACGATCAATACACAAAGCATAAAAAAGGTGGCCTAACCTTACGGCTAGAACCACCTAAACTATATTAATCAACCAATTCTTAATTCAATGTTTAATATTCTACCGGGAAGCTCAATTGAACAGCACCACCTTGCGGAGATACACCTTTCAATCGTACAATATTGCGTTGTGTTGCGCCGAGAGCAGCTTCAACATCATCTACTGTATTGACCGCTTTTCCATTCACCTCTGTAATGACCAGTCCACGCTCTACACCGAAATAATCAAAGATACCACCACGGTTCACCTGAGTTACAACAACTCCAGAGTTTACACCCAGTTCCTTTTTCTTCTGAGCAGAAGCAGGAATAAAGCTTGCTCCTAATTTATTGTAAATCTCCGTTGCACTTTTAGAAGCTTTTCCGCTAGCGCTTGCAGTCTTTAAGGATTCTTCGCCTTTTAACGTCAACGACACTTGTTTTTCCTTACCATCACGTTTGTAGGTGATATTCACTTTATCACCAGGACGCAGACGACCTATTGTCTCTCCTAAAACTGGCGATCCTGTAATTACTTTGCCATTAATTTTAGTCAAGATATCTCCTTTTTTGATACCGGCAGCTTCTGCTGCACCACCAGCTACAACATCTTCGACAAATAGCCCGTTCACGTCCGTAATACCTCTTTCTTTAGCTAACTCAGACGTGACTGGTTGGTAATTAATACCAATATAACCTCGTTTTACATTCCCAAATTCCACAAAGTCATCAGCAATTTTTTTCACTAAGTTCACAGGAATTGCAAAACCATACCCCGCATACACACCTGTTGGAGAAGCAATAGCAGAGTTAATACCAATCAATTCACCAGCAGCATTTGTCAATGCTCCACCGCTATTCCCCTTATTAATAACTGCATCAGTTTGGATAAAGGATTCAATAGCCGAACTTGCTAGAGGCTGATTCGTATTTCCTCCAAAAGGATTACCGCGTTGTTGCTGACCTTCTCTTAAGATACCAATATCACGGCCAGTAGCACTAACGATACCTGCTGTTACAGTAGATTGCAATCCAAGTGGATAACCAAAAGCCAATACCCATTCACCAACATTAACATTATCTGAATTACCTAATTTAACAACAGGAAGGCCTTTTCCAGCAACCTTTAACAGAGCAATATCTGTATTTGGATCCCGGCCAATTAATTTAGCTTCAAACGTACGCTTGTCTGTTAGTACCACTTCAATTTTATCTGCATCTTCCACCACGTGATTGTTGGTTACAATATAACCATCATCTGAAATAATTACACCTGATCCGGATGCTTGTATAGGCTGGGACTGCATCTGACGACGTCCGCCACCCTGTGGCATGCCAAAAAACTCCTCAAACATATCGAATGGAGAACCCTGTGATTCCTGAGATCCCTTACGCGTGTACGTTGTTTTGATATGTACTACGCCCGGAGAAACGGCAGCAGCAGCCTGGGTAAAATCAGGATTACCTGTCGAAGACATGGCTCCTACTGGGTTGTTCGCAAAATAAACTTTTTGTTTGTCTTCGAAAGACTTACCATCAAACTTCTTATTCTCAATAAGCTTGTAACCACCTAATGCTACCGCTCCACCGAAAACAGCCGTTAATAGCGTTAAACCGACCTTATTCATAAACTTATTTTTATTTTAAAATGTCTTAATATAAGCTGATAATTTTTGCTCTTAAAATTACCGATTTTATTCGGATATGTTCAAATGTAATACCATTTCGAAGCCTTCGGAAAATCCGGCACGTTAAAAAATGTTAATTACTAGACAAATGCAATCATTTTAACAAATCTTAACTTTTCTCCGTTTTTTTGTAACAAAAAAACGTACTTTTGTTACTACAAATCAACGTAATGGCATCAAAAGTAAGATTTTCAAAATATCAGGGAGCAGGCAATGACTTCATTTTAGTAGACAATCGCAACAAAGCATTTGACCGCGCAGATGAAGCATTGGTAGAAAAGCTCTGTAACCGCCGGTTTGGCATTGGTGCCGATGGTCTAATGCTCTTACAAACCACAGAAAATTACGATTTTGAGATGATTTATTATAATGCCGACGGTAGAGAAGGCAGCATGTGTGGTAATGGGGGGCGTTGTATCGTCGCTTTTGCACGCGACTTAGGCATTATTACTGACAGAACTGTCTTTTTGGCAGTAGATGGCATACACCATGCCTCTTTATCAGCAGACCTTGTCAATCTCCAGATGATCGATGTAACGGATTTTACCCGTGATGGAGAAGCCTATCTGTTACAAACAGGTTCTCCACATTATGTTGAGTTCGTAAAAAATCTGCAGGATAAGAATGTCTTCCAAGATGGCTACGCCATTCGCAATAACGCTACTTATGGAAAAGAAGGCATCAATGTAAATTTCATTGAAGCTGAAGGAGATGGTTATTTCCTCCGCACATTTGAGCGCGGTGTTGAAGATGAAACCTATGCCTGCGGCACTGGAGCAACTGCAGCGGCCATGGCTGTCGCCTTGCAGCAAAATTTAGAAGGTGATATCAATATTCCTATCCGAGTATTAGGAGGACAGCTGTATATCTCCTTCCATAAGAAAGGCTCCCATTTCTCAGAGGTGTTCTTAAAGGGCCCGGCACAGTTTGTCTTTGAAGGGAACTATTAGGTTTTTATTCCTATAGCGATCAAGGCTAATTGCAACCCAAATTTTCAATCCAAGCAAATCAAGCCGTGAAATAGGGCCTACGCCCTTTGATATTTAACGACACCTGTACACAACCTCATAATGAAGGTTAGTACGAGATCTTCACTAGCTATCCCTTAAAATCGATTTTAAAAATTTCAACGCGCAAATTGCGATTAATGGTATATTTTATTGTATATTAGAAACCTTTATTTATAAGGTCCGCTATTTTTAATGCAACAGTCAAAGTCATTTCCAGTATATAAAATCGTTTATTCTATATGTGAGCACCCCTATCTTGGCTATCTTATTGAGCCACACATGGTCAAACTCAATCCCAATGGGACTTACTCACTACGCTATCAACGTATATTTAGCAATACTGTAGATGCTTACGCCGCTGAATTGGATGAATTAGATTACAAACTAATTCGATTGCTCGATGAAATCGAACAAACTCACCTCATTAAAAAATACTACAAAAAAGCAATTAGACCTGTCGATTTCTTTTCCAAAGTTTTCGATAAAAAGTTACATGAGCTTCTTCGTCCTAAAATTGATGAAAAAATGATCCAATTTTTTGAAGCTGTTGGAGACAAACCGCTTTTCATGATGAGCAAAGATGGTTATCCAGCAGATCAAGAAATTAAATTGGCAACCTCCGCGGCATCGATTCTATTTCATTTTCGACGAAACGAAGAAGAAACACGTTATTTCCCGACAATCAAATACGAAAATCAGCGTCTGGAGTTTATGTTCAAAAATGCCATTGTCTTGACCAATGTACAAGCATGGTTACTTCTAAACAATACCCTATATTATTTCGATCAGGCACTTGAGGGCAAGAAACTCAGCCCTTTCCTAAATAAACGTTACATTTCTGTCGGTAGAAGTACCGAAAAAAAATATTTCGAAACCTTTGTATGTGGGCTGATTGAACGTTATCATGTCTATGCCGAAGGATTTGAAATTCAAACCCACCAACACCAAGCAATTCCACTCCTCCATTTGATTTATATTGAAGACGGGGCATCGCAATTACAACTGCAATTCAAGTACGGGCCGCACACCTTTACCGCAGGAGCCGAGAATAAAGTTACTGTTCGTATGGAATATAATGAGAAAGATGATCAATATATATTCCACCGTGTAAAACGATCTTTGCAATGGGAAGAACAACAACATGAAAGCTTAAAAAAATTGGGGCTACAGGATGTCGACCTCCAACTCGGTTTATTAACGCCAACTACCCATAATGGAAAACGGCTTTCAGTATTTGACTGGATGAACAACCATCAAGAACAACTTGAGACTCTAGGATTCCACATTATACAAAATAGTGAAGAAAAACGCTTCTTCATAGGGCACACCTCCTTAGATATCTCCATTGATGAAGACAATGATTGGTTTGATATCAGCGCTATCGCAAAATTTGGTCCCTATGAGATCCCATTTATCCAGCTGCGCAATCATATTCTTAATAACATTAAGGAATTTACCTTACCGAATGGAGAAATTGCCATGATTCCGGATGAATGGTTTGCAAAATACAATCATCTCTTCCAGTTTTCTGCAGATCGGCATGAGCTCAAACTAAATAAGGTACATATTGGTCTACTCTTTGAAATTAGTGAGCATACACAGCTGGTATTTACACGAAAACTACAGAATTTAGCCAACTTTGAAGAGATTGCTGATATTCCCGAACCAAAACATTTCAAGGGAAATCTTCGCCCATACCAAAAAGCAGGATACAATTGGTTTAATTTTTTGAAGCAGTATAAATTTGGCGGCTGTCTTGCAGATGATATGGGTTTGGGTAAAACCATACAGACTTTAGCCCTATTGCAACAGCAGAAAGAACAACTCCAAGACGAACAGGATATCCGTACCTCACTTTTGGTGTTGCCAACATCATTGGTATACAACTGGCAGAAAGAAGCGCAGCAATTTGCCCCACAGCTTAATATCCACCTTCATACCGGAAACAATCGCATCAAAGATGCTACTCTTTTCGACAAATATGATTTGGTAATTACCACCTACGGAATTGCCCGTATTGACGAAGAAACCTTGAGTAGCTTTTATTTTAATTACATTATCCTCGATGAGAGCCAGAATATCAAAAACCCAACTTCCAAATCGTTTAAAGCCATCAAAAGCCTAAAAAGCAAAAACAAATTGGCTTTGAGTGGAACTCCTGTAGAAAATTCCGTTTCGGATCTTTGGGCACAGATGCACTTCACCAATCCAGGACTACTAGGCAGCTATACTTATTTTCAAAAGGAATTTGTACAGCCCATAGAAAAGAAAAAAGATGAAGAAAAAGCACAGCGTCTTCAAGCGATTGTCAAACCATTTATATTAAGACGTACAAAAGATCAGGTGGCAACAGAATTACCGCCAAAAACTGAACAGATCCTTTATTGTGAAATGACTGAAAAACAATCCGAGTTGTACGAAAAAGTCAAATCTGAATATCGCAATGCAATTCTTGACGGACAATTGGACAGCAAGCCTAAATCTACGCAAATTGCGTTGTTGCAAGGCCTGACAAAGCTCCGACAATTAGCCAATCATCCCAGAATGGTGGATGAGAAATTCTCGGGTGATTCCGGCAAGTTTGAAGCTGTCATTG
Organism: Sphingobacterium sp. UBA1897; assembly: GCF_002337775.1. NCBI lineage: Bacteria > Pseudomonadati > Bacteroidota > Sphingobacteriia > Sphingobacteriales > Sphingobacteriaceae > Sphingobacterium > Sphingobacterium sp. UBA1897. Next base: position 344,059 of record NZ_DDGR01000018.1, on the reverse strand, counting down.
AAACGCTTGAGATGGTCATGCGAAGAGGCAACAAAGTGCTGATTTTCTCCCAATTCGTAAAACAGCTCAATATTTTCCGTCAGTATTTCGATCATAAAGGAACAAATTATGCCTACCTGGATGGCGGCACAAAGAATCGGGATGAAGCCGTCAGCCAATTTCGTAAAAACAACGATACCAAGTTATTCCTTATATCGATAAAAGCAGGTGGGGTGGGACTCAATCTGATTGAAGCTGACTATGTTTTTATTCTGGATCCGTGGTGGAATCCAGCTGTGGAACAACAGGCTGTAGACCGTTCACACCGCATCGGTCAAACGCGCAACGTGTTTATCTATAAATTTATCAGTAAAGATACCGTCGAAGAAAAGATATTAGCTTTACAGAATAAAAAGAAGTCGATTGCACAAAGCCTGATCACGACAGAAGAAAGCTTCATCAAGTCACTATCACAGGAAGATCTGCAGGAACTTTTGGCCTAAATAAAAACATTACTGTTTATATTCATTAATCTTCGCCATATATATCGATGGACGGATACCCGTTACACGCGTAAAAATATTGCTAAAAGAAGACAGCTCATTGTACCCTACACGCATGGCTATTTCTAGAATGGAATAGCTATTCTCAGACATCAGTTCCAGAGCTTTCGCAATTCGTATGGCTCTTAAAAAACGGATATAACTAATCCCCATATCTTCTTTAAACAACCGTGACAACGAGCGGCTGCTCATACCAAAGCGCACAGCAACCTGTTCAATGGTAAATGCTTGATCAATATTGCTATTCAGATATCTCGCTACGCTCCTGAGTTTTTCACTTTTAGGATAAGGATGCTGCATCGGAAAAGCATCTATTGGTGAACTCGTATCCGGAATAATCGCCATCATCGCACGCAAGAGACAGTACTTTGAATAATCAGCCGTTTTGCTGATCCCTCCGCTCCAATCCTGAGCAAATAAAAACATTTCACGCACCAGATCATTGCTTAGAAATATATTTGGCGTTGAAAGTACGGACGGCATATGCTGCTTCTCCTTGAAATAAAAACTATATAGCGGAATACGAGAGCTTGTACTTTCCAGATGATAAGTTGTATTTGCCGGAATCCACATATAAAACCTTGCTGGCAAATACCAGTGCTTTGTTGTTGTAAACACATGAATAATACCACCGTCAGCATAGAGCAGCCGCGCCTTTTTATGTTTGTACTCACGAGAATCGATACGATCGACATACATATGGTCTACATAAAAATCATATTGGTCAGCATCAATAGCTACAAGTTTTTCCTCTTCCATAACTTAAAATTACACTTTTCCTACAACATGGCGCAAATGAACATATATCCGTCCGACTATACAAAACAAAACGTTTCTATTCCACAGTATCTTTGTACAGCCATATGCTCATGCTCTCAGAGGAAGTTTGCTCGTATTCCGGGTAACCCTGATTAAGTAACATACAAAAACAGAAAAATTGCTACTCCGAGTACATCATAAGCGGAACTGAATACTGGCACAACGGACTTTAATTAAATTTTTAAAAGTCTCCTACAACATCGGATCAAATAAAAAGGCTCAACTGTAAATTTAGATGATGCTAAAAGTACACAGTTCGCCTGTGTTGACACACTATAAACACATAAAGCAGACTATTAAAATTACGCAATCAAAATAACAATGAATAAAGAAGATAAAAAAGACAAAACAAAAGGATTTAATAAAATGCTCGTCATATTTGCCAGCCTATTATTATTGACCGGTATCGGCGTCTTAGTCAGACACCTTATTTTTACCAATCAATATGTAACAACAAATGACGCACAAATTGATCAATACTTGACACCTATTGCCAGTAGGGTTTCTGGTTTTATCAAGGAAGTACGATTTGAGGAAAACCAATATGTACATCGGGGCGATACCTTATTAATTATAGATGCCAGTGAGTATCAAACAAAGGTTGATATGGCGAATGCCGAGCTCCAAAGTAGCCAGAGCAATGCTGAGGTAATCAGCAAAACAGCCAATGCAACAGCCAATAGCATTTCTGTTCAAAAGGCAAGATTAGAAGCGGCAAAAGTAAGTGTATGGCAGACCGAACAGGATTACAAGCGATTCAAGAATTTATTTGAAGCAGAGGCTGCGACCCAACAACAGTACGATAATGCCAAAGCAGCATATGATATAGCATTGGCACAACTGCACACTATAATCGAAGAATATAATTCAGCTCAACTAAACACCAACAAAGAAAAAACAAGCGAACTACCGGCAAGAGCCAATATCAATATTAAAAAGGCCGCAAAAACAAATGCACAGCTTTTTCTTTCGTATACCGTAGTTACAGCACCTTATGATGGCTTTGTTGGAAAACGAACCATCCAAGCAGGACAATATGTAAAGGAAGGTCAGACACTTGCCAATGTCATTAGTGAAGAGAAATGGATCAACGCTAACTTTAGGGAAACTCAACTCGAAAATCTTGCAGAAGGCACTATCGTTACTATACAGGTCGACGCTTTTCCCAAACTCAGTTTTAAAGGAAGAATCCACTCATTTTCTCCGGCATCAGGTTCCAAATTTGCCCTGATACCACAAGACAATGCAACCGGAAATTTCGTAAAGATTGAGCAACGGATTCCCATTAAAATTGTATTTGATCCAAATCAGGATCTCAAGAAATTACGTGCAGGTATGAATGTCGTTGTCCATGCCGCCCATCAATCCTAATCGCCCATGAGTACGAACAAATCTTTATACTACAGCTGGGTACCCGAATGGATAAAACTCCCGCTAATGATCGTAGCGATGTTCCCACATCTCATGCTAATGTCGCTCTTCCATTCCAATACGGCATTTACCGCTTCGGCACTGGATATTGAAGCTGAGGATATTCAGTATTTTCTATCCTTGATGTATGGTGCCATTGTCGTTACCTTACTCATATTTCAACGGCTGTTTTCGTTTTTTAGGGTAAGGACATACATACTCTTGACCTGTAGCCTCTCCATCCTTATTCTACTCGGTATTTCACTTACAAGAGACCCTTTCCTTATTGGTATTCTCCGCGTGATCGAAGGTATTTTCTGTGTGTTGGAAGGTGCATGCTTTCTTCCACTGCTTATGATGCAGATTAAGCATACCAAAAGCCGAACGATCGCCTATTTTTTCCTATATACCTTTATGCTTACAGGATCAACTTTAACGACATCCTTACTCAAAGAAAGCATAATGGACTATGGATGGCAAGATATGATCCATGTCGTACTCTATTGGCATTTGATAGTGATTGCAATAGCCTTGCTGTTACTCAACAATAATCGCTTGGGTAAAAAGTTCCCACTCTATCAACTGGATCTGGCCAGCTGTCTATTTTTATTGATATCATTGAGCTGCGGGGCCTACGTTTTAATTTATGGTCGCAAATACTATTGGTTTGAATGCTCCAAGATCACCATCAACTTCGCACTTTTCCTTATTTTCGGAGCACTTTTCATCATTAAACAGCGGATTGTCAAAAGACCGCTGTTTCATTTTGAGATCCTCAGATACAAAAATGTGATCTTTGGTGTTATCCTATTTTTTCTCTTTTATATTATTCGCAGCTGTCTCAATAATGTATACACAGTGATGGCTACCGTATGGAAGTGGCCCTGGCATTATATTGTTGATGTACAGTACATCAATGTCCTTGGTACAATACTGGGTGTTGGCAGTTCAGGATTCTTACTCCTCCGCGATGTATCTCCTAAATATATCTTTGGTTTTGGCTTTTTGATATTGGCGACTTCATGTTTTTTATTTGTACCTATATTTTACCCTGATACCACAATCTGGGCAATCGGGCTTCCTTTGTTTATTCAAGGAATCGGACAAGGATGGCTTTTTACACCACTGGTTATTTATATTTTGACAGGTGTAGAATCCCATCATGCTGGCAATGCAGGCCTCATGGGCACAACCGTTCGGTTTTGGAGTACGAATGTCGGATTTGCACTTATTCAAAATGCCAGCTATACACTAAATCAAAAGCATTATATTCAACTCGAACAGACACTGAATACAAGCAACCCACTGACAATAAACTATTGGAATACATTAATGGACAAATATACCGGAATATATGGAGATCAAATAGCAGGTCGTATTGCAAGCAAAAGTATTTCGGGAACCCTAAGTCAGCAAGCATCACTAATCAGTAACATGGAGATATTTACTTATCTGGGAATCCTGGGAATGCTGGTCACAGGGCTAATATTTTTATTCGGCCCAGCCAAAACACTTTTCATGCGCCTAAGAATCCCATACTTGTAAATGAGGCAGCTAAATCTCCTATATACAACTTTCATGCTTTCGCAAGCAGTAACAGCAATGAAAGCGAACCGAAGATTCTTTCGGCCTAATAAACCAAGTATCACGAGCTCATTGATGCCTTCATAAAAACAATACGAATCAATTAAACTGGTTCTTTCAAAAAAAGGGGCTGTTTGCAAATCAATGCAGACAACCCCTCTTTGGTATCTCGTACTTAATCTATTTAAGCATCAAATTCTTTAAGAGCTTTTTTCACACGTGCTATGACCTCGTTTTTACCGAGCAATTCAACAATCTGAAAGACATCTGGTCCAAATTTACCGCCTACCAACATAATCCGGAATGGCATCATCAGCTCACCCATTTTCATTCCCGATGCCTGAATCGCATCTTTGAAGAAAGGCTCCAATTCAGCAGCTTTCCACGTATCAAATCCTTCGAATGACTGGTTTATACCCTCAAAAAATGCTGTTTTTTCAGCAGTCCACTTAGGCTTCACAGCATTCAAATCATATTCCGCAGGTTGCAAAAAGAAGAAAGACGCCTGACTCCAAAAGTCCTCAACAAAAGTTAAACGCTCTTTCACAGCATCCAATACCCTGCTCACGTAAGCTTCATCGGCATCTACTTGATGATCTTCCAATACTGTTTTGATCTTTGGCAACAAGGATTCTGTCGACGTGCGTTTAATCCATTCATGGTTGAACCATTTTGCTTTTTCAAAATCAAATTTCGCACCGGCTTTACTGATACGGTCAACACCAAATTTCTGAATCAATTCATCTAAGGAGAAAAGTTCCTGTTCGGTGCCATCATTCCAACCTAACACGCCGAGCATATTGACAAAAGCCTCGGGTAAGAAGCCCATCTCACGGAATCCTTTTGTTGTATCGCCAGATTTAGCATCGGTCCAGTTCATAGCATAAACAGGGAAACCCAAACGATCACCGTCACGCTTGCTTAGTTTACCGTTTCCATCTGGTTTAAGGATCAATGGAAGGTGCGCCCAGCCTGGCATACTATCCCCCCAACCAAGGTATTCCCACAATAAGATGTGGATAGGTGCCGAAGGCAACCACTCTTCACCACGGAATACATGCGATATTTCCATGGCCTTATCATCTACAACAACAGCGAGGTGATAAGTCGGCATGCCATCTGCCTTAAGCAATACCTTATCATCGACAAGATTTGTATCAAAAGCAACCTTTCCACGGATCATATCAGTGAACGATACCGTTTCATCAGTTGGAATCTTTATACGGATGGTGTGCGGTGTGCCCGCATCCAATAATTGTTGAGTTTCAGCGGCAGACAAACTCAATGAATTACGTAATTGAAGTCTGTTCTCGTGACTATATCGAAAATTAGGCTGTAACTTACGCTGCTCATCCAGCTCCTCTGCTGTGTCAAAAGCATAGTAAGCATAACCATTCTCAATCAGCTGTTCAGCATATTTCCGGTAAGATGGTTTTCGCTCACTTTGACGGTAAGGTCCGTACTCGCCTCCTTTCAATGGGCTTTCATCTGGAGTCAAACCACACCATGCTAAGCATTCGTTGATATATTCCTCAGCACCTGGGACAAAACGAGTTTGGTCCGTATCCTCGACACGTAAAATAAAATCTCCCTGATGCTGACGCGCATAGAGAAAATTAAACAAAGCTGTACGTACCCCACCAAGGTGAAGACCACCTGTCGGGCTTGGTGCAAAACGCACTCTTACTTTTCTTTCTGAACTCATGGCGCAAAATTACCACAAAATTTTTGATTTGGGCGGCACGATAACCTCATCAATGAAATAAAAGTGCAGAAAACAGACATTTATTCAGTAATTTGCAAATGAAGGACACGAATACGGAATCATGAAACCCTATCAGATTAGCCAGCAACGCTGGAAATTTATCTTGCTTATCTTTGCAGCAGTCATTGCTGTCGCCTCCCTGGTTTATACCAATTACCTCGTTCGAAATCTTGCACATGCCGAACGTTCGAAGGCTGAGGTATGGGCTATGAGTACCAAAAATATAATGACCATGCCCGACGTTGATGATGAATTCATTACATTTATTTACGCCGTAAGAGACAGTCTAAATTTACCCGCAATTATTACTGACGACAAGGAAGACATCATTTTCTGGCGTAACCTCGATTCCACAAAGACAAATATTAAACCCGGACACAACGACAGTGTTACAAAACATCTCGATTATGATCCCGTTTATTTTCAAAAACAGCTTGCGTTTATGAAGAAAAGCCATCCGCCTATTACGTTGGAATTGGAAAATGGACAAAAATGGCATGTGTATTATAAAGATTCATGGTTTTTGCAACAGTTAAGGGTGTTTCCTTATGTACAACTATCGCTGATTGCCCTCTTTCTCATTATTGCTTATACCGTTTTCAATTCTATCCGGAAATCTGAACAAAATCTCGTTTGGGTAGGGCTAACAAAAGAAGCCGCACATCAATTGGGTACCCCTATTTCATCGTTGATGGGTTGGTTAGAATTGATTCGCATAAAATTTGATGCCGAAGAAGATGACACCCTAAATGAAATGGAAAATGACATTAAGCGACTTGAAATCGTCGCCGACCGCTTTTCAAAAATAGGATCTACTCCCGTGCTGACTAACCATAACCTGTATGATGTCATCAAAAATTACATGGATTATTTTCGCATACGAACCAGTAATAAAATTGCTTTCGAATTAAAAGGAGACACACATCTTGAAGCACAGCTTAATATTCCACTCTTTGATTGGATTATCGAAAATTTATTGAAAAACGGAGTAAATGCCATTGGCACAGAAGGAAAGATAACTGTTAATATTTCAGAAAATATTGCGAAAGAAGAAATTTTTATAGACATTAGTGATACGGGCAAAGGAATTCCGAGATCTAATTTTGAATCTGTTTTCCAGCCGGGGTTCACAACACGGAAAAGAGGTTGGGGGCTTGGCCTTAGTCTGACAAAAAGAATGGTGCGGTACCACCAGGGGCAAATTTTTGTAAAAGAATCTGAAGTAGGTAAAGGAACAACATTTCGAATAATCTTAAAAAGCAACTTAAAATATGAAGCCACTCAAATCTGACGAATATCCAGCGGTCTACGCGCCTTATATTGAGACTGTCGTCGATAATGTGTTCGATGCACTAGAAGAACAAACGCTCTCCTTTCCAGCATTTCTGGACACGATACCAGAGGAAAGAGGTAATTTTAAATACGCCGAAGATAAGTGGACAATCAAAGAAGTTGTTGGCCACGTCATCGATAATGAGCGTATCATGGCTTATCGGGCATTGCGTTTTTCACGTAATGACCTTAAAGAGCTCGCTGGATACGACCAAGACTACTTCATTCAGTATTCCCGTTACAACGATCGCACTTTAGAAAGTCTGAGTAAAGAATTTACTTTTCTTCGCAAAGCGAACATGATGCTTTTCAACAGTTTTAATGAGGTTGAATTGGAACGTAAAGGGATGGCATCTGAACGGCTAACAAGTGTAAAAGCACTCTTGTATGTCATTGCTGGTCACCTCAATCATCATCGCATCATTATTCAAGAACGTTATTTAAACTCAGACGATGTCAAAAATTTGGTTTCAGCATTACAGCATTGAGGAAATAAACGTATTTTTCAACAAATACCTATCGGGTCTGCTCGAGATTCAAGCGACAGAAATTGATGACAACTCCATCACGGCGACCATGCCGGTAACAGATAAAGTCAAGCAACCACATGGTATTTTACATGGCGGCGCTTCTGTCGTTCTGGCGGAGTCTTTGGGAAGTATCGCATCTAACCTCGTGGTTGATCCAGAAAAATACCGCGGAGTTGGACTTGAAGTAAATGCCAATCATATACGCCCGGTAAGTAGCGGCGTAATAACAGCAAAATGTAGCCCAATACACATTGGTCGATCCACACATATTTGGGAAATAAAAATGTACGATCGCTTCAACAAATTAAATTGTATCTCAAGACTTACAGTAGCTATCGTTCCAAAATAACGATAACTATACGACTCTTGCTAACTCGATTTATCACCACGTTCCAATTACAATTCGACAATATTTATACGCAAAGAAGGATAAATTTCACAATTTATCCTTCTTTTTTTTGTCAATTAATTATCAAAATCCCCCAAAAATATGCCTTTATTTATTTCCAATATTCAAGAAATTTAAGTAGTCTTGTAGGATGGATACTTTAAAAATCAGTAATTATGAAGCGCAATCGTTTGTTCATTCCTTATTCCTACTGATTTACCAATCCTCGAACGATAACTTAACTAAATATAATAAAACAAAACATGACCACTAATCCTAACGTTGGTAAAACAGCTTTTCGCCCTATGGCCATCTGCTGTGGTTTATTTTTTATCCTCGGTTTTATTACCTGGGCAAACGGAACCTTAATTCCATTCTTAAAAATTGCTTGTAACCTCGAAACAGATTTGCAAGCTTTCTTCGTAACCTTTGCTTCCTATATTGCTTATTTTTTCCTAGCACTTCCAAGCTCAGTCATCATTAAAAAAATTGGTTTCCAAAATGGTTTAGTTGTCAGTCTTATTATATTAGGTTTAGGATCTTTGATCTTTATTCCTGCGGCAGATAATAGAAGCTACGGCCTATTTTTAACAGGAATTTTCATCCAAGGTTCAGGAATGGCATTATTACAAACAGCCGTTAACCCTTACTTAAGTATTATTGGTCCCATTGATAGCGCTGCACAACGTATTTCAATAGCTGGATTTTTCAATAAATCGGCTGGTATCATTGTACCTATCCTTTTCGGAACACTCTTTTTAAAAGACGCTCAAAAGGTAACAGCAAAATTGGAAGCAACAACGGATCTTGTCCAAAAGAATGCGATCTTAGATGATCTTCTTCAACGCGTACATACTCCATACATCTCGCTAGCAATTATATTCGTTGCCTTCGCAATATTCTTAAAGTTCACACACCTGCCTGAGGTCGATGTGGATGCAGAAGAAGAAACCAGCGCAGAAAGCGGAACTGTGACAGCAAAGAAAACATCGATATTTCAATATCCACATTTGTTCTTGGGAGCTTTGGCAATCTTCTTCTGTGTGGCCGTCGAAGTTATGGCGGGAGATATCATTGGCGTCTATGCACGCGAACTGAAAGTTGATCCTTTCTTTACAACCTATGCAACAGCATTTACACTCGCTTGTATGTTGATCGGTTATATTATTGGTATTATTTCTATTCCAAGATTTGTATCACAACAAATGGCCTTACGCATTTGCACAATCATTGGCATCACATTCACCATTATTTCTGTTTTTACGACTGGTACAACTTCATTTATATTCGTTGCCTTGTTAGGAATCGCTAACTCCCTCATGTGGCCAGCGATCTTCCCGCTAGGAATTAAAGGCCTCGGAAAGTTCACGAAAACAGGGTCAGCCATCATGATTATGGGTATTGCAGGTGGTGCTATATGGCCTTTGATCTACGGGCTGTTAAAAGATCATTTACATATTGATTTTCAACATGCATTCCTATATGCAATGATTCCGGGCTATCTATACATTATGTTTTTCTCTATAGTAGGCCATAAAGTTGGCAAAACGAATTAATGTAAATCCATCTTATATTTTAGGAAAAAAGGGCATCTAAAAAATAGATGCCCTTTTTTCTTAAAATTCTTCCTATTTTTAGGAGATAGATGCTGTAAGAGCCATTAAATATTACAGCCATGCTATAATCAGATTTTCTGTTTTTCAACAGGAGAAATAGAAGTTATGATCAAATGCATATCAAGCGCATATTGAACCACAGGATTAAGCATACAACAAACAAACAATGATACAGATGAAAAAGAATCTTTTTGCAATTGCCATTGCCGCAACAATGATGTTTACGGTCAACGAATCTTTTGCTCAGCTAAAGCTACCTGCAGCAAGTAGCTCACAGACAGTTACACAAGGTTTAGGTATTGAAAACGTAACCCTTAATTACAGCAGACCTAGCGTGAACGGTCGTAAGATTTTTGGTGATCTTGTTCCTTACAACGAAGTATGGCGCACAGGTGCAAATACAAATACCACATTAACTTTTGAAGGGGATGTTGAGCTGAATGGACACAAGCTTTCCGCCGGAACCTATGCTCTTTTCACGATCCCCAACAAATCGGAATGGACGATCATTATCAGTAAAAACACAAAACAATGGGGCGCCTATACCTATAAACAAAGTGAAGATGCTTTGCGCTTCAATGTGAAACCTCATACGCTGGCAAATCCAGTAGAAACTTTCAGCATTTCTTTCGACAATGTTACGCCTACAGGTGCTGTATTGAGTTTGGCTTGGGAAAAAACGTCAGTAAAGGTTGATCTCAAAGTCAATCAACAGGCTAAAATATTAGCTTCCATCGACGAAGCTATGAAGGGCGAGAAAAAACCTTATTTTGCCGCAGCCCAATATTACTTCAGTAATAACTTAGATCTAAATAAAGCGCTAAACTGGTATGACGAAGCCGCCAAAGCTCAACCTAAAGCTGCCCACGTCCTTTATTGGAAAGCAAAAGCTCAATTAAAAGCTGGAGATAAAAAAGGTGCAATAGAAACTGCAACGAAAGGTCTTGAAGTTGCCACAGCAGATAAAAATAGTGAATACATCAAATTGAACACACAAGTTATCAACGCTGCAAAGAAATAGGTATTTATAGCTAAAAAATGCCCCCAGAAAGTATCTCACTTTTTGGGGGCATTGCATTTAAAGCCTTTTTTATAAATCGGCTTTTAGTTTTATAGCTCGTCTTTTAGCAATTGCTCAAGTTCTTCTGGTGAAACGTTCATATTGACATTTCCGTCTTTCGCAAAAGAGATCTCACCGGTCTCTTCAGAGACAATAACAGCAATCGCATCCGAGATTTCCGTCACCCCAATAGCAGCGCGATGGCGTAGTCCGAATTGCAGCGGCAAATCCTCACTATCCGACAATGGTAGCACACAAGATGCTGTCATAATCTTAAAATCAACAATAACGACTGCTCCATCATGCAAAGGACTATTTTTATGAAAGATACTTTCAATCAGGCGCTTCGAAATATGGGCATCGATATACTCACCACTACTCTGATAATACTCCTCATCAAAATATTTTGAAAAAACCAATAAAGCACCTGTCCGTGTACGCGACATGCTTCTACAGGCTTCAATAACCGGTTTTAAGTCTTCCGTCAAATCCTTTTGTATAGCTTTCTTATTCCCGATAAATGACCAAAAAACTTTTTTCCGTTTCATGGATATGTTCTTCCCAACGTGCAGTAAGAATCGCCTGATTTCCTGTTGGAACACGACAATCAATGCGATGGACCCTACAGATATAAAACCGCCGAATATCTCGGTCAGCAAGCGCATATGCATCTGCTTAACGACTATATAAACACCATAAAACAGTGCTACACCAATCAGGATATTAACAGCAATGGTCCCTCTAATCAAACTATAGATATAGTAGATAATAATCGCTACCAATATGATATCAATAACGTCCAATAGGCGAAAGCCGCTAAACAGGCTATAGTCGATTCCATCCATATATGCAAGTTAAAAAAAAATAGATATTATTTGTATTTTTACAACATAACATACAGGAAAATGACTAGACTTTCAGTAAATATCAATAAAATCGCAACGCTCAGAAATTCCAGAGGCGGCAATAACCCTAATCTAGTATCTGCGGCATTAGCCTGTGAACGTTTTGGAGCACAGGGCATCACTGTCCACCCGAGACCTGATGAAAGACATATTCGCTATCAGGATGTTTTTGACTTAAAAGCAGCAATCCAGACCGAACTCAATATTGAAGGAAATTGCCAGGAACAGAAATTTATTGACCTTGTATTGGCCAATAAACCAGCACAAGTAACCTTAGTGCCAGATACCGAGGGACAATTGACCTCGAATCATGGCTGGGATACCATTAAGAACAAAGCCTACCTACAAGATATGTGCAAATTGTTCAAAGATGCAGGTATACGTGTTTCTATTTTTGTTGATCCGGTTGAAGAAATGGTAGAGGCTGCGGCAGAAACAGGAACAGATCGCATTGAACTTTACACAGAAGGTTTTGCCACGGAATATGGCTTTGACAGGGAACTCGCTATAAAACCGTATTTCAAAGCTGCATTAAAAGCACGTGAAGTCGGTTTAGGTCTAAATGCGGGCCATGACTTAGATCTCAACAATTTGCAATATTTCAACCAACATATCCCTGAACTCCTGGAAGTAAGTATTGGCCATGCCCTCATCTCTGATGCACTATACCTAGGATTAGAAGAAACAATCAAACGTTATCTGGCTTGTTTGAAGTAATAGCATGTTCGGCGAAGAGCGCTAACTTTATAAATGAGCTTCTTGTGATCTACCGAATTGCACAAAAATGCATCAATAGAAAAGGGCTTTCTTAAACGAAAGCCCTTTTTATTACCCCAAAAATAGCGGTACTATTGCTGAACTTGCAATTATTAATGAATTCCTTTAAAGATACGGTTCCAGCGAATTTTCGAAAGTCCTGTACCAATGTCATCCCAGCTCATCCAAGTAAATAAAGCCTTTCCGACAACATGATCTTCGGGAACAAATCCCCAGCCCCTTGAATCCAGGGAATTATGGCGATTATCACCCATCATCCAAAAGTAATCCATTTTAAACGTATAATGGTCTGCTTTCACATCATTGATATAGATCCCATCCGAACGTTTTTCTAACTTGTTATTCTCGTAAACACGGATAGCTCTTTCATAAATGGGCAGAGTCTGTGCATTTAATGCCACTGTCCATCCTTTCTTCGGGATTAAAATCGGTCCAAAATTGTCAAAATTCCATTTGTATTGTGGATCATACGGATAAGCTCCTTCTCCAACAGGATTCCTTCTGATTTCTTTGACATTCGACCAAGATTTTACAATGGCTAGTTCATCTTTTGTCATGAACAACTGATAAACGCCAGGCTGCTGATCGCCACCGACCGCTTCTATTCTCAACTCCCGTAATCTATCCATATTTAATGGGGTACCATCCGTTAATACAAGATAGTCCAATTGGCTTTCTGGAGGATCAAATCCTGGTTGATCGTTCACAAAGAGTTTAGCATCTTTCATGAAAATCTTATCGCCAGGCAATCCAACACAGCGTTTAATATAGTTCTCCCTCTTATCGATAGGTCTTGCCTGAATTGTAAACTGAGAATTGATAGTCTGCCAACCATAAACTCGAACAAGATCATAATAACTTGAATTTTGGTTTTCAAGCGCGACAGTGTCACCCGCAGGAAAATTGAAAACAACGACATCATTACGTTCAATTTTTTGAAATCCTGGCAAACGTTTATAAGGAAGCTCAATCAATTCAGAATACGCTTTCCCGCCAGTGATGGGCATCGTATGATGCGCAAAAGGGAAGGCAATCGGCGTGTTGGGAACACGGGGGCCATAATTTAACTTGCTTACAAATAAGAAATCCCCGATCAACAAGGTACGCTCCATAGATCCTGTTGGAATCATATAAGCTTCAATCAGGAAGCCACGAATAAGCGATGCCGCTACGGTTGCAAATACAATGGCATCTGCCCATTCGCGTACCATCGATTTCTTGTACGGATATTTAATTTTATATTCTTTATAAGATTCAAGTGCAATTTCGGCACGCTTCTCTTCAGTCAATTCAAGACCTTCTTGGCTTGCAGCCTTTAAATTCTTAGCATATAAGCCATTCAAAAAACGTACGTTATTGTCCTTTGCCCACATTGGCAGAACAATAAAAGGTACTAAAACTGCAGCAGCATTCTCCCAAAAACGGCGTTTTCCAAAACAATGGATAAAGTCAAGGTAAAGATTATAGAAAACAAAGACATTGACGATCGGTACGAGCAATAAAACTACCCACCATGTAGGTCTTCCTGTCAATTTCGCCTGAATATACTGGCTATAAAAAGGTACGATTGCTTCCCAGCCATTTCTGCCAGCTTTAACAAACAATTGCCACAGTCCATATCCCGATATTGCTGTTAAAACCGCAAATATAATTAAGCCCATAATCTACTTATTAATACTATTTATTAAAATCAAAAATTTCAGTAACCTGATAGAAACCTTTTTTGCCATTCAACCATTCAGCAGCAACTACAGCTCCTAAGGCAAATCCATCGCGGCTATGTGCGGTATGCTTAAACTCAATTTGGTCAACCTCAGAACTATAAAGTACCGTATGTGTTCCCGGAACCTCTTCGATACGATGACTTTCAATTAAAAGCTCCTGTGGTTTTGGAATAATTTCATCCTGATCACCAATAACCGTATTCACCCAGTTAGTTTTCACATCGCTATTATCCAATATCCCCTCAGCAATCGTAATTGCTGTACCACTAGGTGCATCCAGTTTGTGAATGTGATGTATCTCCTCTACCTGGACATCATATTGTTTGTACGGCTGTAAGGCCTTCGCCAACATTCTATTGATATGGAAGAATACATTCACTCCGATGGAAAAGTTAGATCCATACAAAATGGAACCATCAGCCTCCAAACACTTCGCCTTAACTTCCTCCAGTTGATCATACCAACCGGTTGTTCCGACGACAATAGGTACACCTGCCTCAAGGCAAAGATTCATATTATCCAGTGCCGCGAAAGGTACACTAAAGTCTATTGCGACATCAGCCCCTTTGATATCATCAGCAGTCAGGTTAGGACGATTATGTTCATCGACAACTAAAAAAATTTGATGGCCTCTTTTCAGCGCGTATCTTTCGATAATCTGCCCCATTTTGCCATATCCCAAGAGAATGATGTTCATATATTTAGAAAAAAAAGTATAGTTTATTTTTAAAATTAAAAAATTCCAATGAAATACCCATGTTTAAAAACCACAAACATCAATCTGAACGAGCAGTGTATATGCAATATTCACTAAAAGACAAATTAGATAAACCCTGATCAACAATCATTTCCAATCGAAATATCCACCTTAGGAATACGGAAATTAATTGAATTTCATGGTCAATTTAAGTCCTACAGTAGGTTTAAATGAATAAGTTCCCGACGCAAGACTCGCATCCATTAAAGTAGGTCCAATTAAGAAAGCAGTCTTTTTGGGTTTATCGTCGCCAATGCTCCAGCGATATTTAAGCATCGAGTCAATATAAGCCTCTGCGACATTCAGGCCATAAACACCTAACGTAAGCAGCACCATGAGGTCTCGATTTCGCCGCGCATTATCTTTTGCTCGGATGATAGATTGGTCTGAGATTCCGATGTAATAAGGATCAATAGGCTTACCAAGAGCTTTGTCCTGTAACACCCCCAGTAATTCCTTATAATAACGGTTATTAAAATCAAAAACAAGTACGGTTGTTATTAAGCCACCATAGATTGCAGGCACTTTTATCCACCAAACGCCACCGTTGGTATATTGTCCCCAGCCTGGAAGGACCAAAGAACGTTTCCAAGCCTGTTTATTTTTTGCTTCAATAGCCAAGCGTGTCGAATCCTTGAATACAACCTTCTCTTTCGCCTTAGCCTCCTCCTTCTCCCGTTTTTTACGTTCCTTCCGAGATTCCTTCTTTACGGTATCCTGTACCGATTTTTGCTTTATGCTATCTATTTTGACGGGTGTTATTTGTTTCTTAGGAATTGTATCCACAGTCTGTCCATGTACCACCGACAGTGCAAACACCGCAAATATCAAGCTTATTAACTTGGCCATATTACCAATCTAACAATTCAAGAATGCGACTTAAATCATCTTCCGATTCAAAAGGAATCTCAATTGCTCCTTTTCCTTTTGTACTCTTCAGATTCAATTTGACGCGAGAAGAAAATTTCGAAGCCAGATCATCTTCAATCTTCTGCAATTGAAAAGACATCGGAGCTTTATCTTTCCCGGCTTTTTTCTTACCGCCTTTTTGTAACTCACGAACCAACTCCTCCGCCTTACGAACGGATAAACCTTGATCAATAATCAACTTAAAGATATAAAGCTGTTTATCAACCTCAGGAATATTAATCAAGGCACGAGCATGTCCCATGGTCAATGCTCCATCACGTATTGCCGCTTGAATGACAGGTGGGAGTTTTAATAAACGGAGATAATTTGTAACAGTAGAACGGTTTTTACTGACTCGCTCCCCCAATTCTTCCTGTTTTAGATTACATTCCTCAATCATGCGCTGAAAGCTCAAGGCTACTTCAATCGCATTTAGGTTCTCCCGCTGAATATTCTCAATCAGGGCCATTTCCAGCATCTGCTGGTCGTTGGCGGTACGGATATACGCTGGGATTTCGGTAATACCGGCCAAGCGAGAAGCGCGGAGACGTCGCTCCCCGGAGATCAACTGATAATTACCGTCCGAAATTTTACGTACGGTAATCGGCTGAATTAATCCTTGTAAAATAATTGATTCCGATAACTCCTGTAAGGCAACCGGATCAAATTCCGTACGCGGCTGAAAAGGGTTGACAGATATTTCTTCTACACGAACATGGCTGATACTGCCATTCTCTTTTGTTGTTTTTACAGCAGTTGATGTAACTAGAGGAGCCTCTTCCACTTGCTGATTACTTTTAGCAGGAACTTCTACACTATCGTTTAATAGCGCACCTAAACCTCTTCCCAGTCCTGTTTTACGCTGATGTGCTGCCATATTATGCGGTTACTGTTTTATTCATTTCATTAAGATGCCCGTTTTTCTGTAAAATCTCGCGTGCCAAATTCAAATAATTAATTGCCCCTTTGCAGGAAGCATCATGCATGATAACAGAAATTCCAAAGCTTGGAGCTTCGCTCAAACGGGTATTTCGCTGAATAATCGTATCAAAAACTAAATCAGTGAAATGTGTTTTTACTTCCTCGACCACCTGATTTGACAATCTTAAACGAACATCATACATGGTCAACAAAATTCCTTCGATCTCCAAACTTGTATTTAAACGGTTTTGAACGATTTTAATTGTGTTCAACAACTTACCAAGTCCTTCTAGGGCAAAGTATTCGCACTGTACCGGAATGATGACTGAGTCTGAAGCAGATAGTGCATTGATTGTAATTAAGCCTAAGGAAGGCGAACAATCGATGATAATAAAATCATAATCCTGTTTCACCTGATCCAAGATCTTTTTCATCTTGTACTCCCTTTCGTGCATATTGATCATCTCAATTTCTGCCCCAACCAAATCAATATGAGCGGGTAAAAGATCCAAATTTGGTGTTTCTGTTGATTGAATCGCCTCACGAGGATCCAAATCATTTACCAAACATTCGTATACACTTGCGCTGATTGTACGAGGGTCAAAGCCAATCCCAGAAGTAGAGTTTGCTTGGGGATCTGCATCGACCAACAATGTTTTATATTCTAAAACCGCCAAACTAGCCGCCAAATTAATTGACGTTGTGGTTTTTCCGACCCCACCCTTTTGATTTGCGATTGCAATTACTTTTCCCATCTTGAATGAAAACCTTTCTTAATTAAAATGTCTTTTTATACTACATTTCACTTTTTTGAAGATCAATTTGCCAAATTTTTTATCCGTAATTCAAATTAACAAAACAAATTCAGCATATTTCGTACTTTTGATTGATCGAAAGCACATATCCTCAGGATGCTAAGATACAAAAAATCAAGATATGTATCCACTTTGAAACTGCGCTTTTTATAAGTATCAACAACACAATGATTTTAATAATATCCGGAACAAACCGTCCCAATAGTAAGACGTTAAAAATAGCAAAGTGCTACCAGCAATTACTTGACCGTAAGTCAATTGAAAGTGACATCTTTTCGTTGGAAGATCTACCAGCAAACATTTTAGAAACAGATCTTTATGGCAAAAGAAGTACAGCATTTGAACCTATCCAAGAAAAGATCAGTAAAGCGGATCTGTTTATTTTTATCGCACCAGAATACAACGGAAGTATACCAGGAGCGCTCAAGCTTTTTATCGATTGCTGCACTTTTCCGATCAGCTTTTATCACAAGAAAGTTGCATTGGTCGGACTATCTTCGGGACGCTATGGCAACCTCCGCGGCATCGATCATCTGACCGGCATATGCCACTACTTAAGAATGCACGTGCTTCCCCTCAAGATCTTTCTACCCAATGTTCAGAACGAACTGAATGATGAAGAGCAGTTATTCAAAGAAGATACGCTGCAATTTATCAACGAACAGATTGAGGAGATTATCCGGTTTTAATACGCTAGTTTTAGTAGCCACGATAGCGAATTCACCCTAAAACTAATCCTACTCACGAACAGTGAAACAAGGATTCTGTAGCGTGAAACAAGCATAAAAAAACAAAGGGCATCACAAAACCTGATACAAAAAAAGCCTCCGGCAAACACCGGAGGCTTCTTTAATTTCATACGCTAATCTAATTCTGAAGACAAGCAATCCGGGATCTAATAGCCGAAGATCTCTTTAAGATCCAGCTTTTTAACCTCGCCCAGTTTCGCAAGATCTTCTGGCTTAAGACTTTCTTCCTTCGCTACAATACAGTAAACGTACGGCTTTTGACTCATTTCTTTCTTGTGGAAAGTATTTAGATCGCCATAAGTTAATTTTGGCGCTTGCTCATAGACAACTTTACGAATATCAGTTGCATTTCCCAAACGTTGTGCAGCCAGATAACTACCTAAGATAGAAGCATTCAATACACGTTCACTGGCAATTGATTTTTCCAGACTTACTTTAGCAATATCCAGACCCTTAGCACTTTCTGGCAACACATCCAGCAACTCATTCATGCCTTTAATCGCATCGTTAAATTTATCGGCCTGCGTCCCAACATAGGCTCCAACAGTATAGTGATTTTCCTTTTTATAAGGCTGTCCGTAATAAGCATAAGTTGAATAAGCCAATGCTTTTGATTCACGGATAGTCTGGAAGACAATACTTCCCATTCCGCCACCAAAGTAATTATTAAACAATGAAACAGTCGGTGTTAAGGCACTGTTGTATACTCCTGAACTTCTATACCAAAACACTTCAGCCTGCTTCATATCGAAATTAGCAAAAAGGACCTGGTTCTTGTTTGTTGGCAATTCTGCAAACACGACCGCCTTTTTCGCCTGAACATACTCTCCAGCACCTTGTTTCAAAGGTTTCGCTTTCGCTACAAATTCCGAGGCAGTTAACGGGCCAAAATAAAGCATCGTATGTTTCATATTAGCCAAATCGTGCAATGCCTTCACCAAATCCTCCGCTTTTAAAGCATCCAATTCCGCATCTGTAAACACATTATTAAACGGATTTTTAGCGCCATATTTAGCATAAGATTTTAGGCCTTCCATGATCGCGCCCTTGTTTTCTTTCGCATTTGCTCTCGCTTTTTTGAGACGGGCAATATACATTTTGAAAGCCTCCTGATCAGCAACACAATTACGCAACAAATCCTGAATCAAGTTCAATGTAGCCGTAAAGTTGGAATTCAAACCTGAAATCGACACCATGGTTTCCTCATTTCCTGCAGACACCGAAAAATCAGAAGCCAATTGATAGAAATCCTTGCTGAATTGCTCACTGGATTTGTCTTTTGTACCCAAAAACTCAAGATAGCCCGCAGCCAATGAAAGTAACTTATTGCTCCATTTTCCACCATCAAAACGATAAGACAGCGAAAACAGCTCATTATCTGAGTTCTTTACAGCAAGTACTGGTAAACCGTTCGCTGTAGCTTTCTGAATATCTTTATTATAATCGACCCATACCGGTTGGATTTTATCCTCTGGCATTGCTTCAACCCGCTTCAAGAACTCAGACTGGTCATCACGATTCACCGTTACAGGAGTAATCTCAGGTTTAACAACTTTAACAACATTATTATCAACGCCCTTACGCTTATAAACAACTACATAATTATTGTCATTCAAGTATTTGTTAGCAAAATCCACTACATCTTGCTTGGTGATTTTATTTAATTCATCCGAATAGCCCACAACAGACGCCCAATCCTGACCCGAAGTAAAGGCATCCATCAATGATTCAGCCCGGTCACCATAACTTTCATTCTGTTTGATTTCATCTTTCTTCGCGTTGTTGACAATGGCTGTAATCAAATCATCCGAGAATTCACCTTTTCTCAATTTCGCCAATTCTTGCAACAACAGCTGTTGCACCTCTTCCAAGCTCTGTCCCTGACCAGGATTACCCTGCAACAGCAGCAAAGAGTAGTCTTTTAACACATAAGGAAAAGCACCTGCACCTAATAATTTTTGATTCTTCACCAAATCCAGATCAATCAAACCAGCAGAACCATTTGTCAAGATCTGACTCATCAGATTAAGCATACGGGCATCCTTTGTCGCAGCCCCAGGAAAACGGAATCCCATTAACATAAATTCAGCATCCGGACCTTTAACCTCGCGGACAACAGGAGTTAAAATTGGTTTCTCCGCATCAAAAGTATAGGCCGGAACTTCTTTCGCCTGCATAAAAGCAAAAGTCTTATCCACCTTTTTCACCACCTCGGTAGGGTCAAAATCCCCCGACATAATAACCCCCATATTATTAGGGACATAATAGGTATGAAAATATTCACGAATCGCTTTCAAAGACGGATTTTTAAGGTGCTCTACCGTACCAATTGTCGTCTGCTTTCCGTAATTATTATTGGGAAACGCTGCTGAAAACATCGACTCCACAGCCTTACGATTATCTTTATCCAAGCTGATATTTTTCTCTTCATACACAGCTTCCAGCTCAGTATGGAACAGACGCAATACCGGATATCTAAACCGTTCTGCCTGTACAGCAAGATACTTATCCATTACATTACTAGGAATTTGCTCCTGATAAACAGTCTGCTCAAATGAAGTGAAAGCATTGGTACCTTCCGCTCCCATTGATGCCATCAATTTATCATACTCATTCGCAATAGCATATTTCGCAGCTTCTCCAGATACTTTATCGATTTCCTTATAGATTGCTTTCCGTTCGGTTTCGTCTGTTGTACCATTGTATTTCTCATAGAGCGCATCAATCTGATCTAACAAAGGTTTCTCCTTTGCCCAGTCTTTAGAGCCAAATTTATCCGTTCCTTTGAACAACATATGCTCGAGGTAATGAGCCAAACCGGTGTGATCTTTCGGATCTGTTTTACTCCCCGCCTTTGTTGCAATGTAAGTTTGAATACGTGGTTCTTTTTTGGTCGGACTCAAAATCACAGTTAAGCCATTTTTTAGCTTATAAAACCGTGAATGTGTAGGATCGTTGGTTACATACTTGTAGGTGTACCCCCCCTCAGATGCTTCTTTCCAATCAAATTTGGTGTTTTGGGCAAACAAAGCACCCCCTGCTGTTGTTAGTGCAAACGTAACAGCAGTAATTCTAAATAGGTTTTTAATCATATTTCCTTTTTCTTTTCACTTCAAACTTAGATAAATTGCTTTTTATATGCAATACAATTAAAGACATAAACAATAATTATTTACCCATTTGAGATCCTGATGGTTAAGCCGCCCAGTTTCTCTAGCCACTAACCGACAAGATGTGGCTGAAAAATGGCATTTTTTACAACTAGATTTCGCTACTGTTTAAATACTATTGTTACAATGATATATCATTCTTATTTTTGCAAAAATTTTAAAAAACGCTAACGTTTTATTTCATGAGATCAAGAATACTTGCTTTTGTGGCCCTGGCACTACTCTCCTTTCGTGCCACTGCACAGGTCACACCCCGAATAGAGAATCCGAAAGACACTTTACAAAGCCGTACCCCAGCCAAGACGAGACTTATATTTCAACTTGAACATGAAAGCGGGGGCGAACTCAAATTCAATGAGCGCTCCAAAGAAACCCTTGCTGACTCATACTATAGTGGACTAAATTTCAGAGTCGGTTTTCAAACTCAGTTTCAAGACTCATTAAAGAGCATTTACAATGAAATATACAACTATCCGATATACGGCATCGGAATCTACAGTAGTACTTTTGGTCAGGAACACCTCGGACGACCTTTCGCGGCCTATGGCTTTGTCGCCATTCCCATTAGACCAAAAGTAAACTCGAGGTGGAATTTCAACTATCGGATTGCACTCGGTCTCTCTGGCAGATTCAACCCCTATAATGAAGAAGACAATCCTTTCAACCTACTTATTGGCAGCAAAAACAATGTATTTATTGATCTTGGACTTCAGGCCAACTACCGTCTAAATAAAAACTTCCAGGTTGGGGCCGGCGCAGCCTTTCATCACTTCAGCAATGGAGCCCTGGCATTACCGAACACCGGGATAAACCTCGTCCCCTTGAGCCTATCTGTTTCGTATACACCAACAAACAAACCTTTTGATTACAGAAAAACAAGTATTCCACAACTGGAGAAAACAGAGGAACTCCATTTCAACTATGCCTTTGGCTTCAAACAGATTGACCGCGAACACGATGGCCAATATTTTAAATCTACATTAGGCGCATACTACAGCAGGCATTTCGGCTACAAATGGCGGCTTGGCGCTGGGTTCGATGCATTTTATTCAGCTAGCGGAAACGATGAGAAGGTTGCCGGCGATAAAGCCGGGAAATTCTCAGCCCTATTTTCTTACGGCCCAGCATTCTACATTGATCATGTGTTAAATTCACGTCTATACATCAACGGAAATGTAGGAGTCTACCTTCATCGCAACGAATTCAATGGCGAAAGCATGCCCGTGTATTTAAGAGCAGGTGTACGTTATAAAGTATACAAAGATTTCTTTGCCGGTGTTTCCATTAAAGCCCATGGCGGTAAAGCTGATTTTATTGAATGGACGACAGGTTACGGAATTAAACTAGGTAAGAAACGGAAATAGTAAGAAAATAAACGCGAGGGATTCCCGAGACAGATTGAATACCGGATCGGGGACTTTCAAATTTACAGCGCATTCAGCCCATAAAAAAAAGCGTTCATGAAGAACGCTTTTTTTTATCGTGGGGATTACTGGGTTCGAACCAGTGACCCCTACCTTGTCGAGGTAGTGCTCTAAACCAGCTGAGCTAAACCCCCTAACGAAAAAAAAGCACCATTTGATGATGCTTTTGTGGAGGCTACAGGATTCGAACCTGTGACCCTCTGCTTGTAAGGCAGATGCTCTGAACCAGCTGAGCTAAGCCTCCGTTTTGGATTGGTGGAGAATACTGGATTCGAACCAGTGACCCTCTGCTTGTAAGGCAGATGCTCTGAACCAGCTGAGCTAATTCTCCGACTTTTGTATGGTGGAGGCTACAGGATTCGAACCTGTGACCCTCTGCTTGTAAGGCAGATGCTCTGAACCAGCTGAGCTAAGCCTCCATACTTTTTTAAAGAACGCCGTTCCCTAATTGCGTGTGCAAATATAGCTTAAAAATTCTATTCTCAAAATTATTTTATAAGATTTTATGCCTTTAATATCACAACAAGCTAAGAAACACCGAAATAATTTTTAATCATAGAACTTCCAAGAAATACCAAACCTAAAATTAGCACTATTCATCGGATAACGTCTGACCGTATAGTAACCATGCGGATAGAAGTTCTGATTTAAAAAATTATAACTCAAAAACATATTTACCCGTTGTATATTCGCTGTAATCCATAAATCCATGATCGGATATGTCGAAAACTCAATCTGTTTGTAAGCATTGTAAAACTGTCCTGTCCCAATCGAATAATTCGGATTGGCATAGGGTGTATTGAACTTTGCGTCCAGACCGATACTATAATCAATAACTTTATAAAACAGGTTACTGTAATACAAACTATGCCAGGTATACAGCTCCGGAACAGCCAGTGTGTTCTGTTGATCTGTCTTTTGATAGACCACAAGATTATCGAAGGTAAAATGGTTTAATTTAAATTTTTGTCCAACGGTTACCCTTAACAAATTAGCTTTATCCAATTGTGCAGGAACAATCCATTTATCTTTCTTCGGATCGTTCTGTGGATTGGACAACTCTTCGAAATAGGTATAATTGTTCATCAGAAAATACTCCACCTTGCCATGGAAACCAAGCATCGGATTGGCATATTGAAAACCCAGATTCTGAATTTTCGTCTTTTTAAGATCTAAATCATTCCATTTTCCGTAGGTATAATTCAAATTCTCGAAAACCATCTCCGGGGATTTGTTCTGTGAATAAGCTGACAACGTCACCTTTCCGATTTTATCCCCCATCGAGATATCCGCTTTAGCTTCATACAAGAAATCTCCAAAGTTGTGGCCAAATACGATTTGATTCGCTTTTAAACTAAAATCAAGTCGATCTGAAAACTTATACCCTAATTCACCTTTCACGATCCCGTTCTGATAAAAACGATCAAATGTCGTGCTATCCGGCAGTTTCTTCAGTGGCTGTGGATAGGCTGAAGTATTGTTATAATACCGCATGGAGTCCAACTGATTCTGCTCTACCCAGTTCATGTCGTGCTGAAAAGCCAAATTCAACTTTGCCTCGTTCTTAAAGACCGACTTCCCTCTGAGAAAAAAGTTATATTCAAATTCATTTGAAACATTCGTGATCAGCGTCTTATCATTGTTTAGCGCCAATGCCCTATTATTGTATGGCAACGCCGCATTCTCATCATCCTTATTCTTAAAAAAATTATAAGTCTGTCTTCGGATACGCGTATTATGCGCCATACTATTGGTCGGATGGATCTGCATCGTTGGCTTGCCTTTATCGATCGTATCCAATCGCCCCAAATAAAGTGACTGTCTCAGGAAAAATGAATTATCCCACCATTTAGACCGAGGTATATTTGTATTACTCGCATCATAGAATTTTGGTATAAATCGGTCCGGCGATTGTCTATTTCCAGGCGCAAATGGAAGATCTTCCGTAATAGAACCATTCTCCATGGCATCCAAACGATTAAATACCGCATTGATCAACAAATTATACCGGTTATTTTTCGATTCATACCAAGAAGCAACCGAAGCTTTTAAATCCGAATAATTCTGTCCAAGGTAAAATCCATCCGTTTTGGTGGAATGGAAATCGACATTCATATTCCATTGGGAATTGATATTCTGGGCCACCCGAGCCCTAAAAACCTGATCATTAAAAAAGAATCCTACCGCAGACAATTCGGAGTACCTCGCACGGGCCCTAAAATATTGGACCGAATCGGGGTTCAATAAATAACGTTCCAATGCTGTAAAACCAGACTGAAAGCCAATGGTCTTTTTAGGCTGGAACAATAGATCCCGTGTGGCAAGCCCATAGGCTCCAAGGTTCACACTGGGATTCCAGGGTAAATTCTGCGGATTATAATATTGATAATTATGATGTGACGTATCAATCTGCCGTGTATAAGTGCCTTTTTTTAGCATATCCAACGTTGCATATCGGATATACTTTGCAGACAGGATAACGGAATCCTTCTTTCCATCCTCCTTGGCTCTCGCCGAATCCAATGCACTGCTCCAATCCTCTTTGCTCTGCGCAATGACATCCACGGAATAAATAAATAAAACACACCATGCGGCAAGTATGCGTACGATCAACTTCATCTAAAATTATATAAAAACCAAAAAAGCTAAATTCACCTGAATGAACCAATTACACTTCACCCCACACAAATCCAACAACCTTCCCCCTCACCGGTGTTACATGAAGATGCAATTTATTGCAAAGCTATTAATTCTTTCAAAATTAATGTCATTTTAGGTTCCGCTTTCTCCGCAACAGTGACAATTTCCTGCAACGACACAGGTTTAAGTTGTTCATGAAAGCCCTCATCCGTAACAACAGAAATAGCAAATACCGGAAGAGCCATATGATTAGCGACAATAACTTCAGGAACGGTACTCATGCCCACTACATCGCCACCAATAAGCCGCATATAGCGATACTCAGCTTTTGTCTCCAAATTTGGACCTGCAGAAGAAACATAAACAACTTTTCGCGCAGCAATAGCATGTTTGGCTGCAATTTCAAGAGCCTGCTCGATCATCTTTCGGTTATAAGGCTCACTCATATCCGGAAATCGTGGTCCAAACTCAGCCAAATTTTGTCCACGAAGCGGATTATCCGGCAATAAATTGATATGATCTTCAATAATTCCAAGGTCACCTTTTTTCACATCAGGATTCAGGGATCCCGCAGCGTTGGAAACAAACAATTTCTGCACCCCCAAAACCTTCATGATCCGGATCGGAAATGTAATCTGCTGCATATCATAACCTTCATAGTAATGCAACCTTCCCTGCATAGCGACCACATTGCGTCCGCTCAACTTTCCAAAAATAAGCTTACCAGAATGAAATTCAACAGTTGAAATAGGGAAATTAGGTATATTGGAATACATCAGCTGATACTCGACTTCAATTTCATCAACCAATTTACCTAAACCAGTACCTAGGATGATACCGAATTCTGGAGCAAAATCTCCAATTTTTCTACGGATAAATTCCGTAGTCTCATTTATGCTATGATACATACGTACAGAAAAACTAAGTATATCAAACTTAACTTAATTTTTCTGTACGTACAAATCAAAATCAATACTTGTATTTACATCTTCTCACCAATGGAGAAACTTTTTATAACCAAATTACATTAATTGTGGGACAATGCTTTTTCACTTGCTTTACCTGGAGAACTGATCAAAAGCATTACAAACGTGATAAAACCATTTATAATGATCAAATCCAATCCGATAACATACGGTGTGTACACCTCAATAACATAGGTTTTAAGCAAAAATAATACGGTAGGCGAAAGCACACAGATATAGGGCACAGCCTTATCCCGCACGGCATATTTTGTGAATATTCCAAAAACGAATAAGCCCAACAAAGGTCCGTACGTATAACTCGCCGCAGTAAAGATTGCATTGACGACCGAATCATCGTTGATCAGCTTAAAGACCAAAATAACCAACAACATCACAATGGAAAAACCAAAATGCACATAGTTACGCTGTTTGATCAGCGCTGGATCATTGGGATTTTCTTTTTTATTGAAGTTTAAAAAGTCTACGCAGAAAGATGTCGTTAGGGCAGTCAGCGCACTATCTGTCGTTGCAAAAGTCGCCGCCGTCAATCCCATCATAAAAATGATCGCAGGAACAATAGCCAAGTGGTTTAATGCAATTTCTGGGTATAAATAATCACGTGTTGCCAGTTGAGTGACATCAATTCCGTTTTTGGCCGCGTAGATATACAACAAAGCACCGACAGCCAAAAAGAAAATATTAATAACCACAAATACACTTGTAAACGTAATCATGTTCTTTTGCGCCTCTTTAATGGTCCCCATCGATAAATTCTTTTGCATCAGATCCTGATCAAGCCCCGTCATTGCAATGGTCACAAAAATCCCTCCCAAGAATTGTTTCCAAAAATTTGCTTTACTGCCAACAAAATCATCCCAGAAAAAGATCTTAGAGTAACTACTTTCTTTCACAGCCTCGAAAGTATCCACAATACCAAAATCTAATCCTTTTGCCATAAAATAAATGGAAAGAATTACTGCAGTCACTAAAAAGGTAGTCTGTAGGGTATCTGTTACAATGATCGTCTTTAAACCGCCCTTATTTGTATACATCCAGATTAACACCAAACATATAACAACCGTAATTGCGAAAGGCACATTCCAGGCATCAAAAATAAAATGCTGCAATACGATTGCCACCAAGTAAAGACGAAATGCCGAACCGATCGTACGGGAAACCAAAAAAATAGCAGCACCGGTCTTGTACGTGGTGTGCCCGAAACGTTCTTCCAAATAGGTATAGATGGAAGTCAAGTTCATTCTATAATAGAGCGGAAGCAATACATAGGCAATAATGACAAAACCAACGGCGTTCCCGAGAACAAATTGAAAATAGCTAAATTCAGACGCACCGACTGCGCCGGGAACCGAAATAAAAGTTACACCGGAGAGCGCGGTACCGATCATCCCAAAGGCGACCATATACCATTTAGAGTTCCGGTTTGCGACAAAAAAAGTAGAGTTATCGGAAGCCCCCTTCGACGTGAAGTGAGCTACAGCAAGCAGAACTGCAAAATAGATTATTATAAAAGATAATAATATTACTGGTGACATAGTTTGTTTTTAAAATAGGTGATTTTTAGTAGGTTATACTCAATGGGTAGCCTGATAAGCTTCAATTGCCTGTCTTACATTACCAAATTGTTCAAGTAAAGCCGCAGCCTCTTCTTCCAGCGCCCCGGTTTGATCCATAATGATACGTACACCACGACCGACCAGCTTATGGTTTGACAATTGCATATCGACCATCTTATTCCCTTTTACCCTACCCAATTGGATCATCACTGCAGTACTGAACATATTTAAAACAAGTTTCTGTGCTGTACCCGATTTCATCCGGGTAGACCCAGTAACAAATTCTGGCCCAACAATAACTTCAATCGGATACTGTGCTACTTCAGCAATCGGAGAACCCCCATTACAGACAATACATCCCGTCACAAGTCCTTTCTCGTTTGCCGTTTTTAATCCGCCAATAACATAAGGTGTGGTTCCAGAGGCCGCAATACCGATAACAACATCGTTTTCATCAATATCATACGCTTCCATATCTTTCCAGGCTTGCTCCAGATCATCTTCTGCAAATTCAACTGCTTTTCTAATTGCAGTATCACCACCAGCAATCAACCCAATGATCCATTCAAATGGAACGCCGTAAGTCGGAGGTAATTCTGACGCATCCAACACGCCCAAACGACCACTTGTACCAGCGCCGATATAAAAAGTTCGACCACCAGCCTTCATTTTCTCCACAGTCACTTTGACCAATGCTTCAATCTGAGGGATAGCCTGCTCTACAGCAAGTGGCACAGATTTATCCTCATTATTGATATTTGTCAATAACTCATGCACAGACATCTTGTCTAAATCCTGATAATTCGAATCTTTCTCCGTTGTATTTACCATTATTAGTATATATTGTATTTCTTTATTTCAATAAATCGGGCACATCCACAAGTTGATACCCTTTCCCCTTTAATATGCTAATGATATCATCCAAATGATGATACAGTTTATCTTTCCGACGATCATCGGTTCCCATGTGAATCAATATCAGAAATCCATTGAGCCCATATCGAGTTTCGTAAGACCAGAGATTGTCGAGAATCGCTGCCGACGATACATAACGAGCCCCCATTTCTGGATAAGTATAATCAGCCGCAGTCCGTATTCCTGGTGTATAATTAATCGAATGTAGACCAACTACTTTTGCCCAATCGACTGTTTCACTATTATACCATTCATAAGAAGGAATATAATAGGAAAGCGGCTCTCTTTGAACGCCCACGCGTTCCAGAGCTTTCAGATTTGCCTTTAGATCAGCGACAAAAGAGTCACGCTTCACCAAAAGAACATCCCTACTCCCCCAGTCACTCACCAGAAGATGTTTATCCGAATGCCCCGAAACCATATGACCATCGTTTAACATCTGACGGACATACGGCTCAAAATCTGGCGTTCTGAGATAATCACCTGTCAGGAAAAAAGAGCCTTTAACGCCATTATGTTTTAGACTCGTCAATATCTCAGCTGTACCTTCAGATAAATCATGACCAGTAAACACCAGAGCCACCTGCCGCTTTGTCGAGTCGCCCCGGACAATAGCCCCAAAAACATCCCGTGTTACTTTTTTCCGGTCGGCTCCTCCATTGCCTTACCCTCCTTTGAAGCCAACAGATAAATCAACGAAGCGGTGCCATCCATTGTTGGCTCATTCGTACTATAATCTCCGTAGTCGTCATGATAGACCGCCAAATCACTTTGAAACTCCGCATAGCTATCCGGATTATTCAACTTGATACCGATCAGATTGCGATACGTGGATGCCATAATGGGCCCATCAACCAAACCGCCATCGATCGGATGCTTTCCAAGAAAGGTAAACGCCGAATGCGGATCAACAGGTGTATCGCCCCCAGATGGAAGACCATATACCATACTCGTGCCCCAAGGGTTCGTCCCAAATAACCAGTCAAAATTTGCTTGCGCCAGCTCATCAAAATGTGCATCTCCCGTCAATTCTTTATACCAGAGACATTGGATCGCAAAGGATACCGTTAAGTTGTTGCTACACCAGATAAAGGGAACTCCGCGAAAAAATGCATTTTTTTCGGCTCTCCGATTGACTTCCTCAATCCCCTGTTTATAATAGGAAACAATCTCCTCGCGATCTTGTCCTTTTAATCCTTTTGCCAACTCATAATGCCCAAGATTGATAAAAGGGTACCACTGATAATGTGCAGCAGTATCGCTTACCATCCAAGGTGTAATCTTTTCTTGCCGTGCGTAGCCTAAGGCTTCTCGTGCAAACTTTTCTTTTTTTGTCACCGAAAACCCCATTGCAGCGGCCAACTGCATATCGTCCACCCAATTATCTTCGGCATAAATATAAGGCGATTTCACAGAAACTGTCTGTGTCACGCCTGGTTTTATATTGGCATAAGCATAGGCCGTTTCCGATTTCTTCGAAAGCAGCTTTGCATATTTACCATCCTCTTTATCAAACAACATCGCCCCCAGGCGAAAAGCACTACTAAATTTACCAGCAGTAGAGCTTGTCCCCGTCGTATTATTCATAAACTTACCACGCTGTTGTGGTTCGCCATCGATAAAATACACCGGTCTTTCAAATCCACGACCATAATAGGGATCTTCCTTTGGCATCCGTATGCTTGCATGATCCCGGTCGTCACCAATCTGATTGTACATTTGATTGGCTTTAGGATGCATTTTCAACAACCAATCCAAGCCCCATTTCGCTTCGTCCAGTACATCGGCACGACCGTTTTTTCCATCAAGACCATTTGCTTGCTTTAGATCACCAAACACCTTTGGAAAATCGCGGTAAGCCGCTAGCAGATGAAATGTCGCATTTGCCGACGTTGTCGCATATTGCAAATAATCAGAAGCATCGTGCCAACCTCCACCCGCATCGATATGGGAACTATCGGGAATACCAACCTTTCCTGCATAAAGCGCAAATCCATCATGTGTATGGCAGCTATCTTTCAGAAAAGGGTTAAACAATGTGCGTTGTTGCCGCATATAACGCAGTACAAAATCTGCCGCTCCTTTGTAAACGTCCCGAGCAATTCGGAATGTTGGAGACTTCACATCTCCAGCCTGAACAAAAAAGCGTCCTGTATCCTGCATAGAAGAGAAATCCAAACGAAAGCTCTGAACAAAAGGACCATAAGCCCCATAATCTTTTCCAACAGGATGCACATAGACTGTTTTACCCGTTTCTGCATTTTTAATTTCAAAAGAACGAAGCTGCCTGATTGATTTCCCGCCCCATACCGCGACCTTCTTGCCCGCCGGAGTATAGCCCAATTGGTTTATTCTAATCCAAGCATTTTGCTGTGCTTTCGCAAAGTTACAAACAAAACATGCAAAAACAAGCAAAAAAGCTTGACGTAAATTTAAGAAGTTTAGACATTTTTTTATCATATCAAGGCATTTATTTTCAAAAAGATCAATTCAATCGATTGCTTAAAACTGTAATGAAACTATTTTGCCATCCATCGTACTCGCTATCACCGTATTTCTGCCATTTAGCGCTACAGGATTAACCATTCCATTGGATATTTTATATTGCCATACTACCGCGCCTGTTTTTGCGTCAACCCCGGATAGCAAACCCGAATGACTCGGCACAAATACCAACTTGCCATTGGAGGTAATTGCAGAAGGCGTCAATTCGTAGGGCAATTTAAGCTTGGACTTCCAGGCAACATCCATGCTGTTCCCAGCAACTGAAATACCTAAAAGATCGCCGTCCATCGTCTTCACATAAACCAATTTATGATCTGCAGCCAGCCCCATCGACTCGCGCACCCGAATGGTATCTTTCTTTTCCCGCCAAATGACCGCCCCCGTTTTCGCATCCAGTGCTGTCATAAAACGATCCGGTGCAACTACAAAAACACGATTATTTACCCCCACCGGATTACATGCCGCCGCTGAAAACATCCGATTAGCCTGTCCGTTATTCCATTCCCACGCCAGCTTACCTGTATTGACATTCAAAGCATAGAATCCATTACTCCAGGAGCCAAAAATTACATTTCCCAAATAATACGTTGGCAGGGTCGATACAAATCCTTTGACCTGATCAAAACTCCATTTTACAACCCCAGTCTTGATGTCCAGTGCGCTAAACTTACCATCCGAACCACCGATAAAAGCCACGCCATTATGTAGCAGGGGCGAACCCAAAACCGCCTTTTCAGTCTGTACCTTCCACAACAACTTGCCATTACGGGCATCTACCGCATAAATTGCATGATCCGATGATCCCGCCACGACAATCCCCTTCCACACAGCTGGCGTAGAATAAACTTTACCACCGGTGCGGAATGCCCATAGCTTTTTACCCGTTTTTAAATCAAGCGCAAAGATATCGCCCGCGGTATTTGATGTAATCACGCTATTTTTGTAAACAGCTAGTCCCGCCCCAATATCACTAGCATCTTCAAACGTCCAATTGACTTTAACCTGATCTGCATATTTGGTATTCACAGCATAACTTGGTCTCGGGTAGCTTACCGTTTCATTTTCATAATGATGATTAAATAGAGGGACAACAACCCAAGATTTCTCCTGCATCCCTACACCGGGATTACGCTCCTGATAACTCGCTTTACCATCGGCGATGGTCACAATATTATAGCCGCCAACCGCTTTATTCGCACGCAGGTTAGACCGCCCCATTACCCCCGGAATTCCTTCCCAATCGTATAATTTATTGGCATGACCATGTCCGCAAAGCGCCAATTGAACATTCCGCGTTTTAACTCTTTTTAATGCGTCAAACCAGTTATTTAGCGAAGAATCCTGTGGATAATGATTAATATAGATCAATGGCAACTGATTATCCGGATTCGCTGCAAAAATGGAATCCATCCAGACCAGGTTCTCACGAGGAATCTGACCAGGGCTCATACGCATATTTGGTCCTGAATTGGTTCCAATGAATGCGTAACCTTTATGCTTAAAGAAAAAGGTTTCACCACCAAAAACGGTGCGAAATGTATTGGCTCCATTTTCAGACCAATTTCCATCGTGATTTCCCGGAATCACATACCAAGGCAGCTGCAAACTATCTAAGATGCGCTTTGCAAGCTTCAACTCATGATCAGCGCCAAACTCGGTGATATCCCCAGAAAGTATAACGAAATCAATATCTTTCAATGTATTCAGGTCCTTTACAGTACGTCGCAAATCCTCCTCTCCTGTTGCACCACCGACATGCGTGTCTGTTACATGGGCAAATTTGAAGGACTGCTGCGCCATCACAACGTTAAAAACGCAGGATAATGCAATAAAAAAGGTAATAATTGGAAACCTCATGCGTAATGTTTTCTTAAAAATAGCGTTTTTATGCATAATAATAAAATAAAAATGCGTTTTTATGCAAAGTATTTTAGATATAGATTTAGGTTTGTTTTCGACAGCCTCGGCTATCATGGACATAAAAAAGCCTTGTCTAAAAACATAGACAAGGCCTCATAATATGTGGATTAAATTACCACCCTTTAGTTTGTGTTAATTTATATCCTCTTTGCTCATAGTCAACAATTTGCGCTTTACCCACTGGAGCTAAATAAAATTTATCATCCACGGCATTTCTATTTGCTGCATTTTGAACCACTATAAAACCAACCATATCGGCAGCATTAGAACCATTATAAGTCACTACGGTTCCATCCGCTTTCCTCACTTTGGTGACGCCAACATAGTTAGATTTTAAGAAATCCGGGGCCTGCTTTGCTACATCAACCCAAATTCCCGTGAAATAATCCGTACTTTTCGAAAAGTCCATATAACCCAGCTTTTTCCATCTCTTTAAATCCAGCAATCGCGAGTATTCAAACACGAATTCCATCCGGCGCTCACGACGTATTTCCCACATTAGCGGTGTTACATCTGCATCTCTAGCTGGATCATTAGCAATTGAACCAATCTGTAACGGCGCAGTCTTTGTCACTCCTTTAGCTATAGCAACCTCGTCAAGCGGCCTATTTCTTACTGCATTGATTGACTTATCGAGATCTGTTTGTGTAACAGCTGCACCACCAAAGTTTTCGGCTAAAATTTGCTTTGCTTCAATCCAGTTTAACACAACTTCTCCATAACGTATAACAGGAGCGTCTGATGTATTGGTATTTGAATTCCACTTAGCATAATCAGGATTTGCACTTGTTATCTTATAACCATTGCGAGCGACATACTTTGTTCCATAGACAAATGTTGAAGCCTTGGAGTTCAAATCCGTATCAAAGGAAGCCTCAAAACGTGGGTCACGAGAGGTCGCCAACTTGCTTAACGAAAAATCCGTCGCACTAGCGAGTGATGATGAAGAATAAGGCTTACCATCAACACAGATAAATTCCTTGATCAATTTTAAATTTGGAGCTGTGGCCTGTGCCTCAACGCCATTTTGATAAGATCCGATTGCATGCAGCACACTAACGGATGCATCGTATTTACGATACATAATCACTTCTTTGTTGGTCGCTAAATCCTGGGAAGAAAACAAACTTTTGAAATCAGCAGTAAATGAATACTTACCTGAACTCATAACAACCTCCGCTGCACTTTGGGCAAGCTCCAAATATTTCTTTGCTCTTGCCTGATCAAGACCGTGGTATTTCTGCCAAGAACCTTCAAACAACATCAAACGTGATATAAAAGACGCTGCAATATACTTATTCAACACATTTGCACCATCATCGGCTTTCATATTCTGTAATACATATACAAAGTCATCGTACACATGATCCATCACGACACCACGATTATCACGATCTTTATATTGCGTATCAAAATCAGAAGCAGCTACTTCAGATTCAAAATATGGAACATCCCCGAAAACAGAGACCAACCTCGAATACTCAAAAGCTTTAAAGAATTTCGCAACAGCAGTCCAGTGATTATATTGAGCCGTGGTTAAGTTCGGCTTAGCAATAGTCTCTATTCTATTCAAGAAAATAT
Source organism: Sphingobacterium sp. UBA1897 (assembly GCF_002337775.1). NCBI lineage: Bacteria > Pseudomonadati > Bacteroidota > Sphingobacteriia > Sphingobacteriales > Sphingobacteriaceae > Sphingobacterium > Sphingobacterium sp. UBA1897. The sequence goes on along the minus strand of NZ_DDGR01000018.1, from coordinate 308,762 downwards.
TGGATTTGCGAACCCACGAATAATTCCATGTGGGACCAGCATACGTATCAAGCCATGCCGCAACTTCAGATGTGGATGAACGCGTATCAGGTATAGCATTTTCAAAATTAGCTTGTTGACCACTAAAAGTCAAATCGTCTGAAAAGGTATACCCCCTTACTGGCGTATAATCCGTCGTAAAGGAACTATTGTAGCCGTTGAAATATTGCGTATAAAAACCGTTCGCAAATAACCTCAGGTCATTTTCATCCCTCCAATAAAGCCCCGAACCATCTGTAATCTGATCCAAAGACGGGCGATCTAACAAGCTGTTACAGCTTGACAACACCATTGAGGAACCTAATAATATATATAAGAATTTTGTTTTAATTTTCATGATAATTTCAATTAAAATGTCAATTGAACGCCAAAAGAAGCAGATTTGAACGTTGGCGTTCCAACACCAATACGGCCACTATTGTAATTATTCAAGCTCTGATCAACAAACATATTCACCCCAACAACAGCTTCAGGGTCGATAGGCAAGCCATTAAGTTTATCCCATGTAAAGAAGTTTTCCAAAGCAGTGTATATACGTAAATTGCTTACTCCGATTCGACTCAACGTTCCCTTCGGAAGAGTGTAACCCAAGGTTAAGTTCTTAATACGCAAATAGGACATATCCAACAAATAGCGACTTTGTATCTGCATATTATTAATATTGTCTGTTCCACCGTTGCTGTATGCTGCTGGATAAAATGCGCCCGTATTATTTTCAGTCCAATAATCTGAAGACATAACTGCAGGCATTGCTCCATCTGATGCATTAAAGCCGGCCTGTGCCAAGAACCCTTTTCCCCAAACTTGACGGCTACCTACACCTTGGAAGAACGCAGAGAAGTCAAAGCCCTTGAAATCAGCCCCTAAACGAAATCCATATTCATACCTCGGCGTCGAATTACCGATCACAGAAAGGTCACCATGATCTGAAATTGTCCCCTTTCCGTTATCTATAGCACCATCTCCGTTTAAATCCTTAAACTTAACATCACCGGGACCATAAAGGAAGGTAGATGAATTTTGAACCCAAGATTGGTAAGCTCCATTTGGATCAGACAACTTGTTCATTGTCTTACCATTGACGGTTGTCGTAACTAGTTTTCCATTTTCATAAACGAAATCACTTTTTTGATACAGACGATCCGTTTCATAACCCCAAATTTCACCGAATGTCTTACCGTTATAGTATCCATCCACTAAAGTTGTTGTACCGTATTCTGTGATGACAGATTTTGCATCCGATACGTTTGCACGTAGATTAATCCCCAAACCATTTTCGAAACGGTGGTTAAAATCAACTGCTAGCTCCCAACCTCTCGTACGTAAAGCGCCAAAATTACCTTTAGGAGCCTCAGCACCAAAAGTCGCAGCAACACCTTCCATCGGCACTAGCATATTTTTAGTATCGCGTTGATACCAATCAAATACAAGCCCCAGTTTATTCTTGAGGAATCTTGCGTCAAGTCCAAAATCCAAGGTCTGGATATCTTGCCAGCCCACCTGAGATAAAACGGCGGCAGGAGATCCTACATACCAATCCTTATTTCCTGAGCTGTTAATCCAGTTAGATTGGGCATTCGTCATATAACTTGTATACAAATTGTTCGGAACAGCCTGATCTCCAATCGAGCCCCATGAACCGCGGATTTTAAATTGATTTACGAACTCACGTGACCAGTCCATAAAAGATTCTTGCGATACCACCCAACCTGCAGAGAACGACGGATACCATTTCCAGCGCAAGCTTGTCGGAAATTTAGACGATCCATCACGACGTAAATTTGCTTCAAACAAATATTTATCCTTATAAGCATAGTTCACCCGGCCAAAAAAACCAATCTGAGATTCCCATTTTTTATAACCGGAACCAGTCACTGTTCCCGATCCAAACGTTAATTGTGGATTCTTGATATCCAGCAGGTTTGTAATTTGTGTCCAAGAATTTTCAGTTTGTTCCGCGACACGGTTTAAACCTGCCATAAATTTAAACTCATGCCCACCATCCAAGCTCAAATTGTAAGTAGAGAAGGCATTGATCGTATGGCGCAAGAAATTCTCATCTTCCTTACGGTAATGGTCAGGATTAGAGCCTGCAGCTGTATATTGGAAATAATCTAGATCATATGCAGCCATCGCTCCCGCAGCAGATGCGTCCACATAGCTTCCATTTGCATCGACATACATCTGGTTTCCATTTGCATCCTTTTTCGCTACTGGATTTCCCCAGGAATTGCCTGCCGTAAAACGTGTACCCGGCTTATTCCAGATCATCTCCTGATTGGTCAATGTGTAATCAAAATCCAATTTCCAATTCTTCGTGAAATTTACAGTAGCACCACCATTGAAATTCATATAGTTTTTTAACTGGCTCGCCACGTTTGCCGCACCAGTCTCATAAGCTGGACTACGAATTGGGTCCCCGTCTCCATCATTTCCAAACGGATACAGCGAGCTCCAACGGTACATATATAACCATGGATCTGCTGTTGTCGAATTCGTTGCATACGGATATTGTTTATTCGTACGGGAATAAATAGCTCCTGCCCTCGCTGTAATGTATTTGTTAATCTCATGAGAAACCCGTACTGAAGCATTATATCTCGAGAACTTGTCCGTGTTAGTCTTCAACATACCAGACTGATCAAGCAACCCTAATCCTACATTATAAGAAGTTTTACCTGACTTACCCGATAGCGATAAATTATGTTGTTGTGTAGGAGCCCATTCACGAACCATATAGTCATAAGGATCATACGTACGTACGCCATATTTATAACCTGTTGCAGGATCATAATACCAGTCACGTCCATACAACGTTGGATCATCTTTACCGACCGAGCTACCATATTTATCCTGCCATTCAACCGATTTTTGATAACTTTCTTCATTTATTTTATAGAAAGCTCCAGTAAAATTGCTACCAACGCGCAAAGCTGCATCCAACGAATATCTCAACGCATCAACCGTCCCCATTTCGTATTTCTTGAATGGGTTTTGAAAGGAGAAATTATTAGAATAATTTACTGACACCTGATCAGTTTTAGCTCCCTGTTTTGTTGTAATTAAAATAACACCATACGCGGCTTTAGCTCCGTAAATAGATGATGCTGCGGCATCCTTTAAAACTGAAATAGATTCAATATCATCGGGATTCACAATATTGATACTCGGAATCTCCACATTATCCAGTAATATCAATGGATTATTGGATCCAGTTATTGAACCTATTTGACCGCGAATTTTGACCGTTGGATCAGATCCCACCTCTCCACTCGGGATAACGATACTCAATCCTGGTGTCGTACCCTGCATGGCACGTCCTGCATCAGCAATAGGACGTCCTTGCATTGTCTCTTTGATATTAACTGACGCAACAGCACCTGTTAAGTTACTCTTTTTCTGCGTACCGTATCCAACAACAACGACTTCATTCAACGTTTGATTATCATCAACCAAAGTTACATTTAGCGAATTCGAAGTCACAGGAACCTCTCGTGTAATATAACCTACGGATGAAAAACGCAACTTGCTCCCCACGGCAGCTGTAATTTTAAAATGCCCCTGCGCATCGGTCTTCGTTGATGCATTACCACCAATTACAGACACGCTTACTTCAGAGACTGGACCTTTTCCATCCGTTACAGTACCTTGCACTGTATTTTGAACCGCACTTTTTGCAGAAGAACTTAAAAGAACGCTTGTTGAATTAACGTTCTTCAAAGAGCCTTCCTTTTTTGTAAAAGAATAGGATTCAGAAGGAAAACTCAATCCAAGAGCAACAGAAAATAGTACAAATTTTCTCATTGATTATAGAGTTTTAAAATAAATGATTCTAGTTAATATTGTTAGTTATTGCTATTCAAAATCAGTATATAACAAATACTTCTTACGCATTTGTTTATAGTTTTTCAAGTCATCCGACCAGGAAGCGCGAATCTGTGCCTCGGATTTACCTGCAAGAATCTGCTTACGCAACTGATCAGTGCCTGCGAGCTTGTCAAAAAATTCAGGCCTCGCAAAGAAAGTCGATTTATCAGGCGTCTTTTGATAAAAATCCAGGACATATTTTAGTGTGAATTTTTGCTTTTCAGGATCCAGGGCACGTAGATCTATACCATAATTCGTCGCACCTTTCCCCTCCACATGCTTGGACATACCATGACGTTCACCCGGAGTAAACGTAAAGGAGCCGTACACCGGATTTGTATACCCCAAAACCTGGAATGGCCAATCCGTCCCACGCCCTACCGAAATATCAGTTCCTTCGAAAAGGCATAATGAAAGATACAATCGTACAGAAAGCTGATTGGGTAGACTTGGTGAAGGAATTACCGGCAAATCGTACATCGTTTTGTGATCCCAGTTTTGTACTTTTACAACCTGCACATCTGCCTGACGACCATTTTCCAACCAGTGTTCCCCATTGATCATCTGTGCCAACTCACCAATTGTCAAACCGTGGATCATTGCTATTTTATGCCAAGAAACATCGGATTTAAACTTATCGTCATGCCTTACTGGACCGTCGACCTGATCTCCATTCGGATTTGGGCGATCTAATACAATTAATTTTTTGTTATGCTTTGCACAAAGCTCCATCACACGATGTAAGGAAGTGATATAAGTGTAAAAACGCGCTCCGACATCCTGTAGATCGAAAATCATAACATCGATGGAATTGACAATCGAATCCTGTTTCTTATTTCCACCATATAATGTAAATAGTGGTAAACCTGTTTTCTGATCAATATCATTTCCAAACTTCTCGCCACGCTCTACATTACCACGGAAGCCATGCTCAGGAGCAAAGGCAAATTTTAAGTCAACTTTATTATCCATTAAAACATCAACGAGATGTTTTTTATCCGGCCCAACAATAGATGTCTGATTCCCCATCACCCCTACTTTTTTACCTTTTAATTGCGGTAGATACAAGGCTAACTGATCTGCTCCTGGCACAATAGCTTTGTTCGTTACATTACCAGAAATGCTGTTTCCGACTTTTTCATTAGTCTGAGCAGACTTCAACGAACTTCCACAAGAAATACAGGTGACAATCGCAACCAAAAAGGTCAAATTTAGTAAGGTAGTTTTCATCATAAATAGACTTTTAGCTCGTGCATAAATGCAGTTTTATGCATGAATAATTGAAAATCAGAATAAAAGTAAGTAGAACTTTTCGTTTTTAAAACTAAACTTGTCACAAAAACGCAAAAGAAAGTAAGTGTTCACTTATAGAATAAGCAAACAGAACTGTCAAAATTGATTAATAAACAATAAACAATTTGTTTTAAAAAAAATATGAAAAGCTAATTATCAGAACTTTACTATAAAACAAAACAAAGGATAAAGAAATAGAAAGTGTACAAATAACAATATATTGTAACATATAAGATACAATTAACACATCATTAACAACACAGCAAAATACAGCAAATCAGCAGGATCAATACGATTACCTTCCAATAAACAATAGCTATAAAATACATTCGCTCAACATCAGCTGTTAATCCGACAGGCATCAAAAAAAATATCACACCTTCCTAAGGGAGCGGATTCAATTTTAAGTCAGTCAAATTTTTTCTCAAGTTATTCATAAATTTATCTCCCGGATCATCTTTACCCGTGATATAATTGGGATCAGTTTCTTTCCACCAACTTGTTTTCTTAAAACGCTGATATTCATGATGACCCAATACAAATTCGATGGGATATTTTTTACTGAGATAGCGGATCAGTTCTTCATTAGCTTTTAGCTGCGCATCGGTCAACGGGTTCTGACGGCTACCTATATTCTCAATACCGATCGCGCAATAATTGAGACCTATCGTATGCCGCGCAAAAATAGAATCGGGCAGAAACTGGTAAATAGTCCCATCCCGATCAATGACAAATTGCGAAGACACGTTCAATGGACTGGCTTTGGTCAGTTCCGGACGCCCCGGAAGCCGTACGGGATTAAAGGTGTTAAAAGTTGCCTTTACACTGTTATTGGCCGTCCAATGTACCACCACCATTTTAGGATGGATAATCGGTGTTGACTGCGTCAGACCATGTCTATTTTTCAAATAATCCAAAGACAGCTGAATACGTTCTTGATTCCAAGTAATCGGTTTTTGAACAATCTTGGGTGATTGTGCAAATCCTACAGATGCCAACAGCAACGCAACAGCTGTCGTTAAATAATTAGTGAATTTCATACGTTAAAATTACAAAAACAAAGCCGTTAAAAAACGGCTTTGTACAATACATATTTTATATTATTCGGCAATATCCCACCATACTGGATAAGACCAAATATCATCACTTAAAGCATTAGGATGTGATGCCATTAGGCTTTGCGCATTGTAGTTGATCTCATGCGACACTTGTCTAACACGTCTAAATTGTTTACCATCGGGTATTTTAGTTTTCGCGGCCGCTGTAACCGTGTACTCATAGGGAACGCTCCAGCCAGGATATACATTAGCACTAAAATCATAACGTCGCATATCATTCCAGTTCTGTTGCGTAAAAGACATCGCTATAAACTTTTGTGTCATAATTTTCGGCAGTGTAATATCTGCAGCAGTTCCAATACCTTTATTGATAAATTCATCAATTTTACTTTGAGCCATTGGAGATTTGCTCTGATTGACGTTGCCATAAGTAGCCAACTTAAGATTCATTAAGTCAATATGCCCTTGTATAGCAGTTTTATAAGCAGCAAAAGCACCTGCCTTATCACCTTTTTTAAATAACACCTCCGCTTTAATAAAATTCATTTCAACAGATGTTAAGAGATGAGTCGGTGCATCGGGTCGCGAATAAAAAGTTCCACTTGCAGCAACAACACCGTCGTCCCATTTATAAATATCCGGTGTTTTCTCGGCCTTTGCATTCGAGGTGCTCCTAAACGAAACATATACGGTGTCACCCCAGCGGGCAGTGTTCGCTGAATTGATATACCAACTATGCGGAGCCACCGAACGATTATTACTTTCAATAGCAACATCTTTCGCGTTATATGAAGCCACAATAGGACCAGATTTCATACGGATATCAGACTGCATATCAACCCCTTTAGAACGTACCATTTTCTTCGGAATACCATATTCCGCCCATGGAATCAACTTATCTGCCCTCGGATCTTCGACATTTTTGTTATCAAAATTGGTCAATAAATTCTCATACCATTTGGTCACCAAAATATTGGAATTCATCCCCACATTATCATAAATAATGGAAGTCTTAACTGGATCTGCAAACAAAATATCGCCAAGATTATCCCCCTGTACGTCAACATGATTTACAATTGTACTTTCATTAATGGCTAATGGCGCATTATTTAATGCAGCCAAAATATCATCAGGCTTGTACAAACTTGATTTTTTCGATAAGTTATTTAACCAGCGCGCTTTTACTCCATAACACATCTTTATCCATTTCGAAACATCCCCACCGTTCCAGCTATCTCCCGCAGACAAAGCCGTCGCTGTGGCAGGTTGCTCCATCTTGAGATAAGCAATAGCTTCATCAATTTCCTTTAGGCAACCTTCAAAAATAGTTTTTCCATCATCAAATTTGGGGGTGATAACATCTCCCAATGCCTCTGTATAAGGCATTTCCCCATACCAATCTGTCATCAGCATAAAACCCATGGCACGAATTGCCTTCATCGCACCAATATAATGATAGGCATTTTCTGCTTTGGCTTTTGCCTCTAAATCAGAGAAATTGGCCCCTGCTCCTACAAAAAAGAACTGATAAGGTGTCGTCGACATCCCTGCAATGGGGTTCCAACCAGCAATCATACTGTTGGAAGCGGTACCATTCGTAAAACTCAACTGTTGTGTCACATAACCCGCACGCGCCCCAGCAGTACCTTGCGCATATAAATAATAATGCTGAATCCATGCCAATCGACTATCAACCGATGCTACCGTACTAGAAGGTGTATTGGGATCCACATTGATATCCAACCAACCCTTGCTACAGGAAGAAAGACTAGCCACCCCTATCAACAAAGCCAATAAATATTTTGATTTTTTCATAATGTGCTTAGAATTTTAAATTAACACCAAAAGTTACACCTGCAGTGCTCGGCACTCCATTATAATCAATACCAACAGAACTCGAACCTGTCACTCCCGATCCTGCTGCACTAGCTTCTGGATCCAATCCTTTATAATTAGTCAAAAGCCATAAATTCGTACCTGTCAGCGTCGCGGTCAACCCTTTAATAACTTTGGAAACATTAGATTTTTTAAGCAAAGAATTTCCGAAATCATAAGAAACGGAAACAGTGCGTAATCTCAGCCAATTGGTTTTCGTCATAAAATTGGCACTTTCTTTTATATAATGTACCCCCCAATAGTCTTGAATGATCTTTTTACCACTTGTTTGCGCCCCACTCACCAGATAAGATTCATTTGCATTGAATGTAAATGTTTTATCCTCATAAACTGGAGCTGCAGCTGTCCCAGTATTCACAACACCAGACAATGTCAATTCATCACGTTCCAATGTACGCATGCTCAACCCATTAAGTGTCATCGCATAATCTGTTCCGTTATAAATATCACCGCCAATACGATAGTCCAACAAAAATGAGAGGTTGAAATTTTTGTAGGTCAAACTATTATTTAAACCGCCAATTAATTTCGGCTCCCGATTACCGATATTATACGTCGTCGCATTATCACTAGTTGGCATACCTGTATTGGCATCAAGGATCAACTTACCATCCGGAGTGCGCGCATATTTTGATCCAGAAATACCCATAAAGCTTCCACCATTGAATGACGCAGCCTTAGCATTACCAACTTGCACATCCGTTACATAAAGAATGTCCACGCCAGAAATCAGGTTATCTACTGTCCCCTTATTCCGAGACATATTTAAGGTAACATCCCATTCAAAATTTTCTCTTTTTATAGGTTTACCCGTTAATGAGAGCTCCATACCTTTGTTGTAAATATCGCCCGCATTGACCGAGACAAAAATATAACCCACAGACTGCCCTAAACGTGGTGAAAGGATCTGATTATACGAATTATTGGTGTAATACGCGTAATCTACGCCCAATCGACCGTTTAAGAAACGTAGTTCAGCCCCAACTTCAAAAGATCCTGTAGTTTCTGGTTTAAGATTTGGATTCCCTTTTGTCCAGCTATTTCCTGTTCCAATAATTCCGCCTAGAGATTCTCTAGGTGTCCACAGATAGGTATTAGTAGCATATGGTGTAGCGTCCTTACCTACACGGGCCCAAGAGGCACGCAACTTACCAAAGCTCAGCCAATCTAGCCCTTTATCTTTCAACAGCTCCGTAAAAACAAAACTTCCTCCCACAGATGGATAAAAATAGGACTGATTTGCAACCGGAAGCGTGGATGTCCAGTCATTTCGACCGGTTACATTTAAGAAAAGGAAATTTTTATAGGAAGCCCGTAATTCACCATATAGGCCATATAACCTCTTCTTGGAGGTAACTTCATCAAAAAGCTTATTTGCTTTATCAATATTTCCAAAACTATAGAAGTTATTAACGACAAAATCATATCCCATCCTTCTATTTGTATTCACCTTGGTCTCTTCAGCAAAATAACCGACCATGGCCCCTAAATCAAAATCACCGATTTTCTTATTAAAGTTGGACATTAAATTGGAAGACCAATAGTTGAATTTCAAATCATTCTCAGACATCATACCGTTTTGCCAAAGTTGTTTAACAGCTCCGTTTTCGGCAATTAATGTAGAGTTTTTAGTTAAATAACTATCCATCCCAACACGATAAGATACATTCCACCAATCGAAAATATTCATATTGGCATTAATACTTCCTGTGATCCTTTCTGTATTATCGGTTAATTTATTTCTATTTATCGTCCAATAAGGGTTTTCAACATCATCCTGAAGTTCCTGCAAACCTTCGAACATCCGATATTTGGTTCCATCATCATTCAGATATTTCTTCATATCATCACTTCTCGACCAGCCGTAAACTGAAGAAATTGCTCCAGCTCCCCCAGAACCATACAGCCCCGCCGAAGTTAAAGTCTTATCGGTATTGGCTAAAGTATAGGCCACATTGGCTCCTACACTTAATTTCCCGAATTTTTGATCACCATTAAAGCGAAAAGCCGTTTTTCCATAACCAGTTTCTGGGATAATACCCTGCTGATCAAAACGAGATCCTGACAAATAAAAAGATCCATTCTTATTTCCCCCGGTAACATTGACTGTATTGTCAAAAACGGTAGCCGTCCGAAAAAAGTCCCCAACATTATCATAAACTTCTTCCCCTGGCTTGAAAGCTTCTCCCCAAGATTGTGTTGTATAGTTATCTAAAGTCCCAGCGCTGTTATAGTACCCACGCTTGTACTTACCTTGTTGTTCAGGCAAACGATTAGCCCAATTTGCAGAAAAACGACTCGAAAAGCCTATTTCAACACGCCCTTCACTACCACGTTTCGTCGTAATAACAACCGCTCCAGCCGCTGCACGTGAGCCATATAACGCCGCTGCTGCAGGGCCTTTTAACACAGAAACATTTTCAATATCTTCCGGATTAATATCCATGACACGGTTGCTATTGGAAGTTGACGTAGCCTGCATTCCATCAAATCCACTATTCCCTCCAATGGGTGTTGAATTATCGTAGATAATACCGTCGACAACAAATAAAGGTTGGTTATCCCGCTCTAGCGAAGTACCACCGCGAAGGATAATCTGCGCACCTGCACCTGCTGCTCCCGAAGATTGTGTTACGTTTACCCCCGCAATCTTACCGGCCAATGAATTGACCACGTTGGCGGTCTTATTCTTCATCAACTCATCCGATTTAATATCCTGAACGGCATAACCGAGTGCTTTTTTTTCCTTCTTAATTCCCATTGCCGTCACAACCACCTCTTCAAGCGCCTCCTCACTGCCAGAAAGCGCAACATTGATCGTTGCATTTGTCCCGACTAATTGTTGTCTTTCTTGAGAGCCCACGGCTCTAAAAATCAAAATATCACCTGGCTCTGCATTGATGGTAAAACTTCCATCGGGCTTGGTTTGTGTACTGACAGATTTACCTTTGATGCTCACGGTTACATTAGGCATTGTACCACCATCAGAGGCATTCGTCACTTTACCCGTTACAGTTTTGGTCTGTGCCCATAAACTGGTTGACAGCATCACCCCTGAACAGAATAAGAGAAATTTTTTATTCATGGTTTTTAGTTAGTTGTTAATAATTTTCCATAACGGGCGGTTCCAACCCTAGGTTTATATCAATTACTACACAATAGTATGAAAAGCTTCCTATTTTTGCAAGCTTATGCGTAATTATTTGAAAAAGAAATAACAATAAACACATTAACGCACAATCTGACAACAAAAAAGCCATCAATCCACATGAAAACAGATGCAAAAACGCACAGCACAGCAAAATAAAAACAAAAACATCTTATAAAAGCATTTAGCAAGACCTTTTCACCGCATTTAAGAGCAAAAAACAAACATTAGCACAACAAAACCACCAACAGCATGCATCATCCAACACACAACAGCGTGCTTATGCAAGGAATTATTCGATTTACACCGCCACTTTAAACTAATTAATAGCTATTGTATTCGGATATTACCCGGCTCTTCTTCCGTCTTTCTTCGGTGCTTCTTCGGTGCTTCTTCGGTGCTTCTTCGGTCTCTACCGAATAAAGTCCGACTAAGTTCCGTTTAAGCTTCGTTGTAATTCCGAAAAAAAATCGAACCTAATATTGACCAATACCTATTTATTTTGTAACTTAAAGAAAAATCAATAGCAATTAACTTAATATTATGGCAGTCATTAAAAACGGTGCCAATGGCACGCTTTCGGGCAAAGCAGGATCAGTCGTGTTTGTTACCAATGGAAATACAACCTATGCAAGGAGCCTACCAAAGAAAACCAGAAAAAAACCTTCTGCAGATCAAATTCAATCAAGGTCGCGTTTTTCCCTCATCCAGAAATTCATCTCTCCAATGCTAGGCTTATTAAGGATCGGATTTAAAAACTATAACCCCGATAAAAAGGCCTATAGTAACGCCATGTCCTACAATCTCAATCATGCGATAGAAAAAACCGCAACTGGCCATGCCATCAATTATGAAAACTTTCGCGTGAGTAAAGGGACCCCCAATCCGATTTCCACCTACACATTTCAGGTAGATAAAGAGACAAAAACATTTACACTCACCTGGGAATATGACGCAAATACCGCATCGCAATATGACATTAGCTCAAGTAATTGTCGTTTGCTGTTATACAATCCCGATGAGTGCGCTTTCACAAATGAAAGCATGAATCCCCTGACGCATAAAACACAGACAGCCACCCTAACCCGACAGCAGACCGTCGGCAACTACCATGTCTATGTATTTTTCTACAAAACAGACGGAAGCGATGAATGCACAGACAGTAAATATCTAGGAACATTTGAATGGTAAGAAAGGGAAGAAGACCTAAGAGCTCAGACTGATCTTCACATCAAAATGCGCTGTGATATAAGCTTGCTGCTCGGCAGAGTCCGTTTCCAGATCGTGAATAGCGCGATCCCTTTCTTTGTCGACCTCCATCTTCACCACACAGCGGTAGAAACGAAATACATCTTTTTCGGTCTCCAATATTAACCTTGGCACCCGGGCAGGCTTGCCTGTTTCATCTTTTGCCACCATCGTAAAGTAAGAGGAATTACAATGCTTGGTTTCACCCGTCTGAATATTCATGGCTTCGACCCGAATACCGACTTCCATGGAAGAGTTACCTACATAATTCACAGAAGCGATCAATGTCACCAATTCACCCACCTCAATAGGCTTCAAAAAATCAACCTTGCCAACTGACGCCGTTACACAATAATGTGCAGAAAATTTGGACGCCACAGCAAATGCGATCTGATCCATCAATGATAAAATATATCCGCCGTGTATTTTACCACCAAAATTAGCATTCGAGGGCAACATCAGCTGTGACATCCGGATCACAGAGTCGCTTACTGTTTTATAGATTTCTTCCATACCTATAAATTTACCTTGCATAGATTACAATTCAAAACAAAAAAGGGATATCTAAAATTCAGATATCCCTTTTTTTAAGTGTTGATGATACAACAACTCGTTATTTTATCTTCTCAGCGGCATAAGGCCCTTCGTTGCTCAGGCGGTCAACAGCCTTTACCGCAACATACTGCAGCTTTTTGTTGTTCAATGTCGCTGGAATGTCCTTACTTGTAACCCCCGGATCCAGAATCTCATATTGCCATACCCCACCGTAGTTGAGATATAGTACCCATTTTGAAACCTGATCAATTTGCTGGTGCTGCCATTTCGCAAAGATATTGCCCCCTTGAGGAGTCAGTAGCAAAGTCGGTTTCAACAAAGGATTTGCATTCAGCCAAGGACTTGTTGGCACCAATGCTTTCACCTGATAAGGACCATTCACCAAAGCTTGTGTCATGGCCGGGTTTTTGGTCAGTCCCGCCAAACTCCAGTGGATTACACCTTCTCGGTTATCAGGCAATAGTGTCCGTGCTGCCTCCACTTGATTCACAATTTCCTGAACATACTCCGGACCACGTCTGCCAACCGTATTGATGCCCGGCCAAAGGTGGCGTCCCAATGTATTTTCACTTTCCCACCATTTTAACAAAGCCGTATAACTCTGTTTGGCTGGCTGTATAGGCCAATACAACTGCGGAGCAAAATAGTCTATCCAGCCTTTGTTCAACCATAATTTAGCATCTGCATAAAGCATATCATACTGGCTAGACCCCTGAATTCCTGACGGATAACCGGGTTTCCAGATACCAAAGGGACTGATACCGAATTTCACAAAATTCTTCTCTTTCTTAATATCCTTATAAATACGTTCGATAAAGGTATTTACACTATTTCTACGGAAGTCTCCGCGTGATAGATCCCCACCATTACGTTTGTATTCATTGTAACTATCTGAATCCGGAAAATCCTGGCCACCATTATATTCCGCATAAGGATAGAAATAATCGTCGAAATGCACACCATCGATATCATAACGTTTGACAATATCCATAACTACGCGCGCTGCGTGGTCCTGTGTAGATTTTTTGGATGGATCAAACCAATAATAGCCCTGTTTCAATTTAACAACCGACTCGGGCATTTTGCGCGCCATGGAAGCTGAAGTAACCGCACCGCCAGCGGTATGGTGAGCACGATAGGGGTTCAACCAAACATGAAGCTCAATCCCTCTTTTATGCGCCTGCTCAACCCAAAAATCAAGCGGATCGTAATAAGGAGAAGGTGCTTGCCCCTCTGTACCGGTCAGAAAGTACGACCAAGGCTCAAGATCACTTTTATAAAATGCATCTGCTGATGGGCGTACCTGAAAAACAACCGCATTAAAATTATTATTTTTCAAAAAATCCAAAATGCCGATCGCTTCCTGCTGCTGCTCGGCCGTACTCAGGTTGTTTTTGCTCGGCCAATTGATATTCGCAACAGAGGCCACCCAAGCTGCGCGAAACTCGCGCGGTAACACAGGAAGATCGACAACGATTTCCTTCTTCTTTTCTGCAACTGGCTGTTCTTTTGTTTCAATTGTATTTTTCACCCGTTCGCGCTTGGGTACCGAAGGCGGATCTTTTTTTACAATTTCGACATTTGTAGTTGTGGTATTAACAGGCTCCTGTTTTTTATTTTTCTTGGATGAACAAGAAGATAAAACAAAAAGTGCTGTCGCTAAAAATAATAGGGAACGTTTCATCAATCTATAGAATAGTGTTTTTTCAAAAATAACTAACGAAGATACGGATAATATTAGTCAATCTCGGCCTGTCGGTCAATCTTCTCCGAAATGGATCAGCGCTTTAACTCTCCTTTGAAGATCACCTGCTCCAGCTTAAAGTCGTCATTAAAGACAATAACATTCGCCATACTTCCATGATTGAGATTTCCGATATCTCCTCTATTTAAAAGATTTGCGGGATACAGCGTTGCCATTCGGATCGCTTCATCGCGTGGTATCCCCACCTTTTGCACGGCATTTTTCACCCCTTCGAGCAAGGAGATTGCAGCCCCTGAAATGGTACCATCAGGTAAAGCATAATATCCATCGTTCAACACATGCTGATAAATATCTTTATCGCAACTGGCAACAGCATCAGTAATCATAAACAGCCGCTCACCCATCTGACGTTTCGCAATTTTTACCGCTTCAAAGCTTACATGATGTCCGTCGACAATAATACTTGCCTGTGCAGTCGGATGATTAAAAATTGCACCGACCAACCCAACTTCGCGATGATGTAAAGGCGACATTGCATTAAACAGGTGGGTGCTTGTTGGAATCCCCAAATCATAGCCGTGCGTACCTTCCTCAAAAGTTGCATCACTATGTCCAGCACTGAGCAGCAAATTATAGCCCTGCAAATACTTTAAGACATCGTCCGTTATACATTCAGGCGCTATCGTCATCATCTTGACAACCTGATTTCCGGCCAAAAGATCGTCAATCTTTTCCTTCGTAGGCTCGATAATTAATTCCGCAGGATGCGCACCCCGTTTTTTAGGATTTAAGAAAGGACCTTCCAAATGTAGCCCTAAAAATGCATCATGCCGGAAGCCTTCTGCCACGCGAATGGCATCCTTAAATACAGGGATGGTATTGGTCGCCAGGGTCATCATAAAAGAAGTCGTGCCTTTATTGACCAAGCCCTCGGCGATACGTTCCAAAGAGGCTACACTACGCTCGGCGGAATACAAGTCCGATCCGTCACCATACAATTGAAGGTCAATCAGCCCAGCACAAACAGTAGACCCGTTAACTGGATAACTGGTATAATCTGCAGGCACCTCCTGATCATTGACAATCGCTACAATTTTACCTTCGCTGATCAGCAATGCTTTTTGTTCCAAAATCGACTCACCAGTGTATATTCTGCCACCAATTAATGCTATCTTATTCATATAAATTCTATTTCATTACCAAGTTACCAAAATTCAAAAAAAACCTGTCACTTGTACAAGATTTTGTTTTATCGTCTACCGAGAGTTCTTTCAAAGTTTTTGATCTTTTCATTTTCACTTTCTAATTTACTGTTGTAACTTAGTTCCATGTACTTTTTTAGAAAGCGTAACGCAGATCGCCCGACGAATGGAAATATAAAAGCCATGCATATTATTAATGCAACGGCCATAATTGTCTTTTTATTGGGCCTGATCTACAAAATATTTTTTACATCCTAAACACTGTTATCCATGTCAAAAAAAGAAATCTTAAATACCGACAAAGCTCCTGCTGCAATTGGCCCCTATAATCAGGCTATCAAAGCCGGTAATACATTATATGTCTCTGGACAAATTCCATTGATTCCCGAAACAATGGAGTTAATTTCATCGGGTGTGAAAGACGAAGCGCACCAGGTGCTGAAAAATGTAGAAGCTATCCTGACACATGCGGGATATACTTTTGAAGATGTTGTCAAAGCTTCGATTTTCTTAAGTGATATGGGCAATTTTGCATTAGTCAATGAAGTATATGCGGAATATTTTAAAGAAGCGCAGCCTGCACGCGAGTGTGTTGCGGTCAAAACTCTTCCCAAGAACGTCAATGTCGAAATTTCAGTCATTGCCTGGAAAGATTAATCCGTGGAAAATAGCAACGAAACAACAAGCCGCGGAAAATATCTTTTCGCGGCTTTTTTGGCCCCTTTTATCTGGGGGTTTATGTCTATCCCTGTACGCTGGATACGTGGCTATCCGGCCGAGGATATTCTGTATTTTAGAATAATAACGGCGCTCCTGATCCTCTGGATATACCTGCTGTTGTTTCGAAGAAAAACTATGCAAGCTGATATTCGGAAGTTCCAACTTCTACCTCGGGTGGGCAAGCTTCGCCAGACCTGCCTTACCCTGCTCGCGTCGGCGTTCATCTTTGGAAACTGGTTTACCTATATCTATGCGGTCAACCACATCAGCATTCAGTCTGCGGCATTGGCCTACCTGACCTGCCCCTTGATCACTGCGGCGGGAGCCTATCTCATACTCAAGGAGAAGCTAACGAGCTGGCAAAAAACAGCACTTTTTATTGCTTTTGGCAGCGTTTGCCTTCTTGCAAAAGGTTCGTTACATGATGTCCTCTGGGCTATTACTATTGCCTCCTGCTACGCTTTTTATCTGATCGTACAACGGGTATCTACGGGTTTCGATAAACTCAATCAATTGGTGATCCAGCTCAGTATATGTGCATTGTTTGTGATTCCCAAACTGATCTACAATCATCATATAATTCCGGCAGAACCCCTATTTTGGTGCACCATAGTTCTTATCGCATCGCTATTTACGATTATCCCCCTTTTCCTGAGCATGTATGCACTCGTTGGCATTTCATCAACAACGACTGGCGTTCTGCTCTATATTAATCCGCTGATCGCATTTACTTTGGCCGCGACCTATTTCCGAGAACCCGTTTCTCCAATAAAATATATTGCTTACGGAATCATACTTGTTGCAATTATCCTTTTTAATATCAAAAACATCAAGGAGTCAGTATCCACATCGAAGACGCATGCAAAACAATAGATCATTTATTATTTTCAATGAACCCTTAAATCAAGTACACTGTCTGAAATTAAACAGATTACATCTTTCGGATGATGCAAGACAATGCCGCGATCTCTACTTAAAAAAATGACAAAACATATAACAAAATAATTATCAAGGCTTTAAAAGCAAAAAACACCTTATATGTATCATTTTTGTTTCATAAAATTTTTGATTTTTCCTCAACTATAGTAAATTAGATCTTTATTAAGGAAAATCACACCGCTTTTTCTTCCTATAACTAGGTATTGAATAGCATACACACTATTACAAATAATCACTTATTTTGCCCCCCGATTATTCAATATCTTCTCTTCTAACCAAAATGCTAAATGGAATTAGCCCATTTTCATTAAAAATTTCACCGTTATGAAAATATGTATATAAAAAACTGAATATAACACATATACTATATGAATAACAAATTATACTCTACATTAAGGGTGTTAGGTATTGTTCCAACAATGCTTTTTTCAGCATCTTTATTGCACGCGCAAACCAACCAGGTAAAGGGAACGGTTGTAGACGCTAAAACCAAAGCTCCTATTCCAGGTGCCACAATCAAAGTATTGGGCACATCCAACGCAAGTTCTACGGATGGTAAAGGTGCATTTCAGATCAATGTCGACGATAAAAACCGCATACTGAACATCAGTACGGTCGGTTACGAAAATAAAACAGTCACATTGGGCCCTGGAGAAACGACAGTAACGGTGAGTTTGGAAGAACAAACCCAACAACTGGAAAGTGTGGTCGTTACTGCTTTGGGTATTAGCCGTGCACAAAAATCATTAACATACTCTACACAACAGGTCAGTGGTGACGAATTAAACAAAGTTAAAAGCACCAACTTGGCGAATAATTTAAACGGTAAAGTCGCCGGTGTTAACATTGCTTCCAGCTCTTCTGGACCGGGTGGTTCGGCAAAAGTTATTTTGCGTGGTAACAAATCGGCTTCCGGCAACAACCAGGTACTTTATGTTGTCGATGGGGTTCCAATCAATAACCAGACATTGGCAAGCCAGCCAGACAACGTTTTCGGTGGACAGCGCGATGGTGGTGACCCTATTTCATTGATCAACCCAGAAGATATCGAAAACATCTCTGTATTAAAAGGAGCATCTGCGGCGGCATTATATGGTAGCCAAGCGGCCAACGGCGTTATCTTGGTGACAACAAAATCAGGTAAACAAGGCCGTACAACGATCAACTTCTCGTCAAGTGCACAGATCGAACAAGCTGTATCTACACCTAAATTCCAAAACCAATATGGCCAAGGTTCGGGTGGTAAAAACAGTAACACCAGTGTATTTAGCTGGGGCGACAAAACCAATGGCGCCAACTATGATAACGTAGGTGAATTTTTCCGCACAGGTAGCAACTTCACCAATTCATTGACATTGTCCGGAGGTAACGAAAAAAATCAAACATACTTCTCTTATGCAAATACGCTTGCAAAAGGTATTCTTCCAGAAAATGACCTGATGCGTCACAATTTCAACCTTAAGGAGAGTGCTTCATTTTTTGATAATAAGTTAACCGTTGAAGGTAGTGCCAATTACATTACCCAAAAATTGGATAATGCGCCTACTTCAGGATTTTATTACAACCCATTGGTTGGAACCTACCTATTACCTCGAAGCTTAAATATTGCGGATTATAAAAATTTCGAAACCTTCAACACAGGCCGTAATCTTTATGATCAAAACTGGTTTACTCTTTCGGACGACGAAACTACTCAACAAAATCCTTGGTGGATCATGAACCGTAATTCAACGCGTTCAACACGTAATCGTTTACTCTTGAATGGTAGTGCGAAATACAAAATCGCACCTTGGATCAGCGTACAGGCCCGTGGTAGTGTAGACCGTACCAGCGAAGTATGGGATCGGAAAGCTTATGCCGGCACACAACACATTTTAGCGCGTGAAAATGGGGCTTATAGCTATACAAATACCACGATCACCCAACAATATGGTGATTTAACCGCCAACATGAATTTTAATATTGGCGATAAACTACAGATCACCGGATTGGTTGGAACGAGTATCACCGATTGGAAAACGGAAGGTACAGACTTCAACACCGGTAAAGATGGTTTGAAAGTTCCCAACCAGTTCTTTATCCAAAATACGACAACTCCGGTCACTTCGACACTATCTGCAAACCGAAGACAATTACAATCGGTATTTGCATCGGCTAACTTAGCCTATGACAACTGGATTTATTTGGATTTGACTTCACGTTGGGATTGGTCGAGCACATTGGCCTATACACCGCAAAATCCATACGCTTATCCATCGGTTGGCTTGGGCGTCGTATTGAACGACAAACTTAATCTTCCCGAATTTGTGAATATGGCCAAAATCCGTGGTTCCTATGCAAAAGTCGGAAATGATCTTCCGCCTTATACCACATTGCTTACCAACCGGGTAGATCCTTATGCGGTGCTAACGGTAAATGATATTGCCTTCTTGAAAGAATTAAAGCCAGAGAAAACAGCTTCTTTGGAGATTGGTACAGAATGGCGCATGTGGAATAACCGTTTGAATGTTGACGTTACGTATTACAAAACAAACACCACAAATCAATTTTTCAAAATTGCAGCTGGAAATGCATCCCTCAATAACATGTATGCGGTTAATGCCGGAGACATTCAAAATCAAGGGGTAGAAGCATTGGTATCACTGGATGCGATCAAAAATGACGATTTCAAATGGACGACCAGCCTCAACTTTACGTACAATAAAAACAAAATTGTAAAACTTGCTGACGGTATTTCTGAATTTACATTAACAGGTGAGGGACGTAATAATTTTGCATCCAAATTGCAAGTTGGTGGTTCTTTCGGAGACATCTATGGTCAAGATTTTGTACGTGACGAACAAGGAAGGATTCTTATTTCCGAGGACGGTATTCCACAGAAGAACAACACCTACACCAAACTTGGGAATTCAAACCCCATTTGGCAGATGGGCTGGAACAACAGTTTCAATTATAAAAATTTCAACTTAAGCTTCTTGATCGACGGTAAATTTGACTACCAAGTGATGTCCGTGACACAAGCATTGCTTGACGGTTACGGCGTCTCTAAAGCTAGTGGCGATGCTCGTGCCAATGGAGGTGTCAGTATCAATGGGGTTACACCAAGCGGTAAAGCCGTAACAACAGTGGACGCCGAAAAATGGTACACTTCTACGGCTGGTATGGGCCCTGTTAGCAGCCAATATATTTACGACGGAACGGTGGTGAGATTGCGTGAATTGACTTTCGGTTATGACTTCAATATTAAAGACAGTTTCTTCAAAAAACTTCGCGTAAATGCTGTCGGAAGAAACCTATTCTATATTTCGAAAAAGGCTCCTTTCGATCCTGAAGTAACGATGTCTACAGGTAATTCCTTAAGTGGTGTGGACATCTTTATGATGCCGGCAACGCGTAACTACGGTCTTACACTAAATGCAACTTTCTAAACGGCCAACAATGAAATATCCACCGCTAAAAAACACCTATATCGGTAAACATGGCGAGGGTATTTTATATAGTCTTAAAATACAAACGATTAAAAGATGAAATTTAACATAAAAAACATATCCAAGTTCTCACTCGCTTTTTTAATGCTTGGCGGCACCTTAAGTAGTTGCACCAAGAATTTTGAGGACTATAACAAAAATAACATTGGCGTTACGGATGAGGATTTAAAAGGTGATGGCCAAGATCTTGTCATTTTCTTGCGAAATGCACAGATGTCTATCTACAATTTCTCAGGCGCAGGCGATCCCAACTCTTATCAAGTACAACAGAATCTGAACGCGGATGTATTTTCAGGTTTCTTCATGTCTCCTACGCCTTTTAATAGTGGACAGAACAACCTGAATTATGCCATGGTGAACGGCTGGAATGGAGAACCGTTTAAAGTACTCTATCTGAATGTCATCAAATCCATTGAAAAATTAAAAAGCAATGGACTTGCAGAAACCTATCCTGCATTATGGGGTTCGGCTTTGGTGATCAAAGTAGAAGCTGCCAGCCGGGTGACAGATATCTATGGTCCTATCCCATATAGTAAAGTAGGCACCTCCAATACTGTTCCATACGACAAACAATCCGATGTATATGCTGCTTTCTTCAAAGAGCTTGATGAGGCTGTAACAGCATTGAAATCGTACAAAGCAGATAGTCCAATGGCTGCCAAAATTGACCAGATCGATCTTGTATTTCCGAATACAGATAATCAGGTTAGATTTAAAAATTGGTTGAAAATTGCCAATTCATTGCGCCTTCGTTTAGCGATGCGTTTGGTTAAAATCGATGCGACGTTAGCGAAAACACAGGCTGAGAAAGCATTGGATCCGGCAAATGGTGGTGTCTTGGAAAGCAATAGCGAAAACTTCAAGATCACTGTACCTGCAGATGGAACCTACAGCAATCCACTTTGGTTTATTTCCAAAAACTGGGCCGATACCCGCATCAATGCGACGCTTTCGTCTTATATGACAGGATTGAATGACCCGCGTATCTCCAAATACATGGCACCTGTCATTAAAGATGCAACCACAACAGCTTTCGCCGGTAAATACATTGGAATCCGTACGGGTGCTGATGGTATCGAAAAGGATAAATACCAAAAACTATCCGCTTTGAATACCGAAGGTACAACGCCTACTTTCGTAGCGACAACAGCACCGATATTAATGACTGCTGCTGAGGTTTACTTCCTACGTGCCGAAGCGGCATTGAGAGGTTGGAACAATGCTGGCGGAACAGCGCAATCACTTTATGAAAAAGGAGTGGAAACTTCCTTTACGCAATGGGGTGTAACTTCTGGTTTAAGCACTTACCTAAATGATAATACAAGTAAGGCAGCAGCTTACGAGGATCCGTTCAATGCGAAGAATAATGCAGAATCCCCAAGTGCTCTTACAATCAAATGGAATGAGGGCGCTACCAACGAAGAAAAATTGGAACGTATTATCACACAAAAATGGTTGGCGATCTTCCCTGAAGGACAAGAGGCTTGGAGTGAATTCCGCCGTACAGGATATCCACGTCTATTCCCAGTTGTTGTCAACAATAGCGGTGGACTGATCGATACTAAAATACAGATCCGCCGTTTACCGTTCCCACAAAATGAATACAATACAAATGCAGCCGAAGTACAATCTGCAATCTCCTTGTTGGGCGGACCTGACAACGGCGGTACCAGACTTTGGTGGGATGTAAATAAGGGTAATTTCTAATCGAGAAATGATCCGAAATAAATCTTAAACGGGGCTGTCCAAAACGATTGGACAGCCCTGTTTTTATGCAATTAATATCTATCCTCCAGCTTTAACCAAGTCTCTTCTCTTCTCTTCTCTT
>NZ_DDGR01000018.1:220506-285595 GCF_002337775.1 Sphingobacterium sp. UBA1897 | reverse complement strand
CTTCTCTTCTCTTCTCTTCTCACGGCTACTGCGACATACTCCAAGTTCGCTTAACAAAAACTTAATAGAGACCTCCTGTAGCAAAGATCAAAAATTACCCGTTTAGTTAAAAAACCAAGAAGAATATTATGAAAAATCTTTCCATTTTGGGTATAACCACCCTCTTAGCATGTTCCATGTTATTTGTTGTCTGTAAATCGGAATCACATTTAGAAAACCCCTACAAGGACAAAACGGAAAAGGAACTTGAGTCGCTTTCCAATGAGAAGTACAGCAAAATCGTTGCCTTTGCTAGCCCAAAATCATGTACTGACGCTACAGAATGGGAAATGATGGAAATACGGACAATCTGCGGAATAAGTTACCTCCCCTACCACAAATCCGTAGACAAAACAAAATTGCAGAATATGATCAATGACAACAACAAACTGATGGAAATATACCAGCCTATGATGGCTCCCCGAATAAATTGTATACCTTATCGCAAACCATTGAGCGTGATCTGTAAAGAAGGAAAAGCAGACATTAACTATGAAGAACCTGCTTCAAAATAGTTATACCAAGCCAATAAACGGCTCCACAAACGCATAAATTTTCGTAATTTAGCCATTCAAGAAGAATGGCTGAATTAAGTTTAATTACCCCCATAGAATACCTCAAAGGTGTAGGTCCACAAAAAGCAGATGTACTCAAAAAAGAGCTACAGGTGTTTACCATTGGTGATCTATTGACACAGTATCCTTTCCGTTATATCGACCGTACGGAGTTTCATAAAATCCGGAAACTTCATCCTGATATGATGGCTGCACAGGTTCTGGGCCGTCTGGTTTCTTTACAGCTCGTGGGCGAGAAGAAAACGAAACGTCTTGTCGGTTCTTTCAAAGATGAAACCGGCTCCATGGAGCTTGTCTGGTTTCAGTCTATTCCATGGCTTCAAAAATCATTGAAAGTTGGTTCGGCCTATATTATTTATGGCAAGCCAAGCGAATTCAATGGTCAGCTATCCATTACCCATCCCGAAATGGATCTGTATAATCCGCAGGTAAAACAGATCGGCAATATGAGTTTACAGCCGGTTTATTCATCAACAGAGAAACTCAAAAAGTTCAATCTGGATACCAAAGGAATCCAACGCTTACAACAGACTGCATTGGAAACCGTATTTCGCACTATAGGCGAATCCCTTCCTCAGGATGTTCTCACTAAACATGGCCTGATATCGCGACAGCAGGCTTTCGCATCCATACATTTTCCAAGCGATCAAAAGGAGCTTAATCAAGCCATCAAACGCATCAAGTTTGAAGAACTATTCTTTATACAACTCAAGCTGCTCAACAACAAACAGCTCAATACCCAGAAGTTTAGAGGCCAGCGCTTCAATAAAGTCGGTGAAAAATTCAACACATTCTTTAATGAGCGCCTTCCGTTCCCGTTGACAGGAGCACAGAAGCGCGTTGTGAAGGAAATCCGTATCGATACCAATACAGGCGCGCAGATGAACCGTCTGGTGCAGGGTGATGTTGGCTCCGGCAAAACAGTTGTTGCCCTCATGAGTATGCTACTCGCTGTCGACAATGGATTTCAGGCCTGCATGATGGCACCAACAGAAATCCTGGCGACACAGCACTATCATGGACTCAAGCAGCTCGTGGGCGATGACATCGTCAACATCAAGCTACTTACAGGCTCCACAAGCACGAAGGAACGTCGCTTGATCCACCAGGCACTGGAAGATGGCAGCCTGGATATTTTAATTGGCACCCATGCCCTGATCGAGGATAAGGTGCAGTTCAAAAACCTGGGCTTTGTCGTTATTGACGAACAGCATCGCTTTGGCGTAGAACAACGGGCCAAACTTTGGCGAAAGAATGTCATTCCACCGCATATGTTAGTCATGACAGCCACACCTATTCCACGCACACTAGCGATGACCATGTACGGCGACTTGGACATCTCCGTGATAGACGAATTACCTGCTGGGCGTAAACCAATCAAGACTGTTCACTTTTTTGAAAGTTCGCGTTTGCGGATGTTTGGTTTTATGCGCGAGGAGATCGCCAAAGGCAGGCAGGTCTACTTGGTATATCCCCTTATCAAGGAAAGCGAAAAACTGGATCTGATTTATTTAGAAGCAGGCCTTGAGAACTTGCAACGCGAATTTCCACTACCACAATACAAGATCAGTATTGTTCACGGCAAGATGCCCGTAAAAGATAAAGACTTTGAGATGCAACGATTTGTCAAACATGAAACGCAGATTATGGTTGCCACCACCGTTATCGAGGTTGGAGTTAATGTTCCCAATGCCTCGGTCATGGTCATTGAAAATTCCGAACGTTTTGGATTATCCCAGCTGCACCAATTGCGTGGCCGCGTAGGCCGTGGTGCCGAACAGTCTTTCTGTATCCTGATGTCGGGCAATAAGCTGAGCAAAGAAGGACGATTAAGGCTGGATACAATGGTGCGTACCAATGACGGGTTTGAGATTGCGGAAGTCGACCTACAGCTACGTGGTCCGGGCGACATATCAGGCACGCAACAGTCGGGTGTACTTGACCTCAAGATGGCGAACCTAGCGACAGATCAGGCATTGCTTACCGAATGCCGTAACACCGTCATTGCTATCTTCAAAGAAGACCCAACACTACAAAGTGAAAAGAATCATTTGCTGCGAAGCTTCCTGGCAAGAAAATCCGATGGCATTGCCTGGGATAAGATTTCTTAACCGCATGTCATTTTCGAAATAAAAAACGGGGTCAGCAAATCAATCGACAACGTGTTTAAGGGAATAAACAGAGCGCGTTGGAATCTAAAGGCCGCTCTTCAACATAAATAGGATGCGAATTGTTTTTAATTAGCGCTTGAAGACAATTTATCTTTTTTGTAAATAAAACCAAATTTATTTACTTTTGCATCATTATGAACATGATATAGAAAAATATCCCTTCTTTTACTAGGCAAAAGATGGCGACCGAACGCTTACATATTTTGAGTTGCCCTGGTAAGCAAATCACAGGAAATTTATTGGTTAATGGAGAATTATGTCATAATCGGCATCCAAAAACCGGGCTTGCGAGCTCATTGAAAATAATTAAAAAGTGAATGTATAACAAGAGGTAGACACTAGCGCACATTGCAAAGCTTAATGACCTGCCGACTTCACTTGAAAGACTTAATAGTACAAAATGGCCAGATTTAAAATACACGATACAGCTATAAAACCCGAAACAGCCGTCTTGGTGAGTGTCATCACGCCAAGTGTGACGGAGACAAAAGCAAAGGAATACTTGGAGGAACTTGAATTTCTTGTGCAGACTGCCGGTGGCGAGACCAAAGGTATGTTTACACAGAAACTGGGCTTCCCCGATCGCGCTACATTTGTCGGTAGTGGAAAGCTGGAAGAAATAAAAGCATACGTCGAAGCCGAGGAAATCGACATCGTTGTTTTCGACGATGAGCTTTCACCTTCGCAGTTGCGCAATATTGAAAAAGAACTGAAACGCAAGATATTGGACCGCTCCAATCTCATCCTGGACATCTTTGCCCGTCATGCCAAAACAGCACAGGCGAAGACACAGGTGGAATTGGCACAGCTGCAATACCTTTTACCTCGTTTGACCCGTATGTGGACCCACTTGGAACGTCAGCGCGGGGGTATTGGTATGCGCGGTCCGGGTGAGTCACAGATCGAGACCGATAGACGGATCATCCTGGACAAAATTTCCTTGTTCAAAGAACGCCTAAAAGCAATCGACAAGCAAAACGAGACGCAACGAAAAAACCGTGGCGAGATGATCCGTGTAGCTTTGGTAGGTTATACCAATGTCGGAAAATCGACGATCATGAATATGATCTCCAAGTCTGATGTACTGATCGAGAATAAACTTTTCGCGACATTAGATACGACAGTACGTAAAGTTGTTATCGACAACCTTCCTTTTTTGCTTTCAGATACCGTTGGTTTTATCCGCAAACTGCCGCATCACTTGGTGGAATGTTTCAAATCCACATTGGATGAAGTTCGGGAAGCCGATGTCCTGATCCACGTGGTAGACATCTCGCATCCGAATTTTGAAGATCATATCCAGGCGGTAAACGAAACATTGAAGGACCTTAAAGCGCTGGACAAACCGGTGATTACGGTGTTCAACAAAATTGACCTTTATAAACCGGCCGTCGAAGAAGGACACGATGGCGAGGAGATCGAGGTAACGTTGGATGATTTCCGTAATTCCTGGATGGCAAAAAATTCAGATCCCGCAATCTTTCTGTCAGCAACAAATAAAACGAATATCGAAGAGTTCAAACAAAAACTTTACGATATCATTGTGAAGATGCACAATGAACGTTATCCATACAATAACTTATTGTATTAATTTTGACAAACAATGCTGTGAATGGACCTTATGTCCATTCACAGCTTAAAAAAAAACGAAATGAACAAAGAGGTGCAGTTTCAAGATTGGGGTCTTGTCGATTACCAAGAAGCCTGGGACAGACAAGAATCCATCTTTAAGGGAGTATTGGACATTAAGCACGACAATAGGGTCAACGCGACAGCAACCAGTACCCCGAATTACTTGATCTTTACAGCACATCCCCATGTTTATACCTTGGGGAAAAGCGGGCACGAAGAATACTTGCTGTTAGATGAAAAAGGGCTCGAAGAGAAAGAGGCCAAATTCTACAAGATCAACCGTGGCGGCGACATTACCTATCACGGTCCGGGACAGATTGTCGGTTACCCGATTCTGGATCTCGACAACTTCTTTACCGATATACATCTTTATCTGCGTACACTGGAAGAGGCCATCATACTGACCTGTGCTGATTTCGGTATAGAAGCCGGGAGATATCCCGGGTTTACCGGTGTATGGATAGAGCCCGATAAACCAACCGCACGCAAAATCTGTGCGATGGGGGTTCGCGCTTCACGCTGGGTGACCATGCATGGTTTTGCATTCAATGTCAACACAGACCTCGACTATTTTGGCAACATCATTCCTTGCGGTATAGACGATAAGGATGTAACGTCTTTAAAGCGGGAACTTGGCAAAGAAGTCGATATGGAAGACGTGAAAGAAAAATTGAAAGGACATATTGCAAAACTCTTTGAAATGCAAGTAGTCTAATTTAAGATTTCAATAACATCCAAAGGCCCTTTGAAAGCGGAGTTTTAATTCCCCTTCAAAGGGCCTTATTTTTTGAGCATCCCTGTTCATGCTCGTTAATAAAATCCTTGCTAACATCACAAAGGAAGGACATTTCAAACGCTTGGAAGTCTATACTTAACCCCTACACAATTTCGGAGCATTAACAATAATACATGCACTCATAGCTGGCCAGTTTCCCATCAACAAATCTGAATATAAATAACCCGGCATCGCCATTTTGAATATAGTACGTATGTGGCGTTGAAATCCAATCTGCCGAAAGCAGTTCACCAAAGTGGTTTACAAAGTCTTTTTCTGCGTAATTGGCATCCATTCGCTCGTTGCCCATGACAATGGTTTCGCCATCACTAAAAAATAGCTTATATATCGAACCGACCACTTTCCCTTTATAGTTTTCTTCGAAAGCTACGATCATATTCGGTGTTTTATAGTAATATCGCGGCTCCCAGCCACATTCGGGCATATCCGGGATTTCGGAAACCCGTTGTAAAGCGAGTTGCTTCATCTGAGCATCCGTAATTTTGCCGTCAGATAACGACACTCCTTTCCATTCAAAATGGAAGTTCAACGCTTTCAGTTTCTTGGCATAAACTTCGGACTGGAGCTCATTTTGAAACTTATTGGCCAAGAGTAATTCAAAGTCTATATCAACTTTGGGATCTACTATTCCCGCTTGAGCATAAGATTCCTTCCAATAAGTAAGGGCCTGTTTTAACTTGGGATACTTGGTCCACCCGATCTCACGCAGGCGGCCAACTGCTGCAAGCTCTTTGTCCTGGTCCTTTCCTTTTACGGCCAGATATTCTTTTAGCACCTTGTCATACGTTAGTTCAGACCCCAAAAATTTCATCTGAATATACTCCGGACTTTCATGAAAGTGGTCTCCGATGTAGACCCACCCATCTGTGTAGAGCGGCACATAATCGATACATACCATTTCATTGAGCCCTGCCCTACGCACAGCGGTACTTGTTGTATTAGGAGCCTTACGCACGCGCAATTGCGACACCTGCACATAGAAATGTGGGCATTGGGCATCTGTTGTTCCACGATAGAAATATTGTTTTGGCTCGCCGGCAGATCTTTTTCCGAACATTGCACTTTTGAGGGGCTGACGGTCAATATAGCCGATATCCCCATTACTCACCTGCACCTTATACTGTGTATTGGTGGAATCTAGCAGGTAGACAGGAGCCTCGGTCGGAAAAACCCCCAAGAGGTCTTTACTGTTTCCTGCTTCACGGTAAAGGTGCCCCCATGTTGAGGTATACATTGGGCGCTGACCCGCAGCCTGTGCTACTGCCTGATGCACAAAACAAGCTAAAAGCAGACAGCATATAACAAATACTTTTTTCGACATAAAATTAATTCTTTGAATAAAGGACTAGTGGTCGTTCCATTGCGATCAACCGCAGGGAACGAGACATCTATAAATGCAACAGAAACTTTTTCTGGCTGCCGGTCAAACATGCACCGTTACAATAACGAAATTAAAACAAAAAGGAGGCCAATGAAATCACCGGAATCAGGTATTTTTTTGGAGGAGATCATTTGGTTTCTAAACAACGCGATATGGCTATTTGCGCTGCAATAAACTCACCTGTCCTTCCAATGACTGGATTGTTTTTTCCTGTGCCTTGACTGTTTGCTCTAAGGCATTGACCAGCTGCCTATAAATTCCGAGGCCTTCGGCAGTAGAAGGAGCTGTTTCGGCAGGTGGAGCACTTACCACATTCCTCTCATCCTTCCGCATCATAGTTCCTTCCCCCATGAGTAACCAGGCCGGACTAATGTCGGGATGTTTAGACAGTATAGCAACCATGGCATCGGAGCTGAGTGCAGTATTTTTCTGCCCTCCCTTAAAGTTTGCATAGGAAAGTTGCACATCTTTGAAAAATTCGGTTTTGCTGATCCCTTTGGTTTCAGCAATAAGCAGCACACGTTCCTTTACATTCACCTATAGGTCTCTTTTAAAAATCGTCGATTATTTACTAATTCTTTAAGGATTCGATCTCCCGCTCCAATGAAGATAATAATCTCTCCAAAGACATAATTGTCTTCTCTTGAGATTTTATCGTGATATTTTGTGAAGCTATAACCTGTCTCAAACTATTGATTACAGAGTTCGCAATTCCCTCCAATTCGGGAGTTAAATAAGTTTCCTCTTCTTCTTTTAATACGAGATTAGGCTTTAGCATATCGCCTTCACCCTTTAGTAACCACTCGGAAGAATATTGCGGATATTTTTCAACAAGATTTATTAGCCATTTAGATTGTATATCAGTTCCATTGGCAAGCGCACGAGTAAAAACCCCCTTACTGGCCCCTATTGTAGCTTCAAAAGCTGAAACGCTCATCCCCTCCCTGTCCGCAACAATCTTAATTCTCTTCAAAACAGAACTCATTACCGAAAATTTTAATATTAAATATTTGTTTTACCGAAAAATAGTTCTTAATTTAGTGCTAACGAAGACAATTATAAACTACTTTACAAACCAAAAAATATATGAAACCAACAAGGCTTTAGATCAGTGCACAGATCGGCATATGCCCAAGTAACAGTTTCATCAACTAAAAAAATATAATCTGATGAAAAATACGCAAAAGAAACTAAAAGCGAAACATTTTCGCTATTTAACCCAAGAATACATCGACGATCCGATGAAGTATCTTATAGAGTTTTTTGAAAGCGAAACATCCATACCTGACTGGTTAGCAGACCTAAATATGCTAATCAACGCGGCTTCAAACGCAAAGATGAACCCACCGCGTTCCTCTATAGGATATCTCACCAAAAAATTAATTGAACAGGTAGAATTGGCATATGTCATTTTTAGGAAATGTAAACTAAAAACAATAGAACAGCCGTTGAAGTTCAGCAAACTTGTTTCAGACCACTGGAGTCAGCTATTAGCAACAGACTCATCGGCACGTAATATTGACACAGCAGCAGATAGCATTAGCCGTTTTTTTTCTTATGAATCTTTACAACAATGGTACGACATTCTTGATGATTTATGGATAAGTTTAGGAGACAGAGATAACGGCTTTTTAGGCAATAACGGTCATGAAATTGTTGCTGTAAAAGAATTCTTACTGCGTCTAGCGGCTTCTCTCGGAAAGATCTATGAAAATAAAATACTTCCAGACTATGTTAAAGAAAATCAAGAAGACATTGCAGATGAGCAGCGCCAAACCCAGCAATCTTTGGACGAAACAGAAGACGAAATACTTCACCCAAAAAAACGCATCATATCGCCCGAATGGCTTGCTTCCCAATCTTATTCCATCTCAGCATTAAAAGATTTCTTTGATAGAGACGATCTAAATGGCTGGCGAGAAGATATCCGATATTGGTACCAAACGGTCATCGACGAAAAAGAATTCTGGTCTGCTGATCATGAAAACAGTAAATTTTCGGGGGCAAATCTACTCTTTAACTATGCCTGTCTTTACGCCTTATTGGAGATGTTATCCAATAAATCTGAGGAATCCTCTAATCTACCAATCGGTATGGACAATTCATTTTCGATATTGCCCGAATGCCAATCAGTTTTGATTAGGCATGCAAAAGCGGAGATTATACTTTATTATGTATCGAATGAAGAACTAGACAATCCATTGTCAGCACTATTGGCAACAGTTAAAACATACGATCAACAAGAATGGAATGAAATCTTGTATGAATGGATCAACTATGGCCTCGCCAAAAACCGATATACCGGCGCCTATTCAGACTACAGTACACAAATTTACCAGACTATGATCAAAATAATAGAACTCGCCTATTTAACAGCTTTTTCTGAAGAGATAGAATCTCTCAATCAAAAACAAACAGCTCTTCTAGAAACAGAAATATAAAGCCCATTTATTCAATCCATATTATGAACACCGATATTAACCCTATTATCGAGGCAATCCTTCGTGCCGTTGCTGTCGATGAAATCTACCATTGGACTTTTGACCACGATAGTAAAAAGTATCAGATGCTACAGATTAATATAGCATCAAATACAGGAATGCGACATTCGGATCCCCGTAGCCTGATTAACAAAATCGTCAAAAACCGCCCATCAGACTTATATATCAAAGTGTGCCTTACGCACGAAGCACAAAAACAACTGGATCTCGGACAGGCTCGCACTTATCTTATCTACCAGCCTGAAAATCGCGTTTATCAAAATCCGGTGCAAGAAATCCCACTGATCTTTCCGAATTATACAGCTATGGAGATTATCGAAAAAACACGAACATATATCGATAAGGAAAAGGGCAAGATTCGATCTTTTATAGATGGCTACAATTTCTATTTCGAGCATAAAAATTATGCACACGCAGCCTTTATGCTACATCAGGCCATCGAACTATCCTTGAAAACCGCAGAACATATCCTTTTAAATGATGATCGAAAATCACATTCGCTTACAGGTAGTATGGGCTACCTTAAAACTTTTGACTCCAAACTGGCGAGACTAATCGACAACAAAGAAGAAAAACAAGCCTTAGCTAAAATCGATGAAGCTTATATTGGTTATCGTTATAATCAAGACTATTTTATCGATGAAGCTGTATTAGAAACAGGCTATCAAATTTTAATAAACACGTTAAACTGGATCTACGATTATTCCAATCTTTTATTCGAAGAAATTAAGTCAAAACTTAACCCAGTCCCAGCAGCTAACAACGAAGTCGAAAATTTCAAAAATAACAATGAAATATACAAACAAAACTATTGTAACGCCAATTATCGAGACCTCATTTTAAACGCTATAGAGCGCTATTGCACTCCTGCGCTGGTAGTATGTTTCGGTTATGATTCTGATCATCACAACTATCAGAATGCGCTCCGAAGAGCAAAAAATGATTGTATCACGCATGCCTACTATATTTTTGTCGCTTATGATATTTTAAGCGCCGAGATCAATAATATAACGCAGCTCATAACGGATTTGCTCCCCAACAATGTATCGCTTACGCTCGCCCCTGAAAACACCACCACTTTCAGCAAACAGCTTTCAAAGGGTCATCCCTTTTTTCTTTCGCTCCTGAAAGCTGGTGACATCTGGTTTCAGAATCCATCAATAGCAAATATCGATCTGGAAAGTATCGTTGCCCCACAGCTTAATCTGGATTATGTACATCAACAGTGGAAGACACGCTATAATAATGCGCGCACATTATATTTACCCTACGAGGAAGACTGGTCGTCAATAAGCATCGAGGCCACATATTATATGCTATCGCAAGCGTTGGAGCAGGCTTGTCTCGGGGTAATCAATTCCGTCATCCAATACAAACCGCAACGTGTCAACCTGACTTTTCTGATGACGCTCTGCAAATTGATAGTCCCTAATGCCTACGCAACATTTTGCCTAGATCATGAGGATCATCTTCACGCCTTTAAAAACATTACGGAAGCACAACAGCAATTTAGGCACAATGCAAATTACCAAGCGAATCCGCTAACCATCCTAAGATTACAGGAACTCACCAAAACGTTTATCGAAAAATGTAACCAAGAGATGGAAATCTATTTTGAGAAGATTTCCAGCCAACAGCTGCTCGAAAAAATTGAATAAAAGAGATTAAAACAGAAGCCTGAGTACCATGATTCAAATGCTATTCAAGACCAATAAACGCTCTAAAATTATCCTTTGAGATTACCTGAACATCTGCACTATAGGCTTCTACAAAATTTGATGGTATTTTTGCTTTCGCCTTAGGATTCCATTTAAATTCGTAGCCAGTTATTTTACCATTCGCTTCTTCTACGTAATCAATTTCTTGCTGCTGTTTTGTTCGCCAAAAGTACTTATTAACAAAATGCCGGCTATAACTGTTATTTTTTAAGCGTTCTGAAATCAAAAAGTTCTCCCAAAGGGCACCCACATCATCTCTTAATTCAATTGGATTAAAGTTTTGTATCACAGCATTGCGGATTCCGTTGTCATAAAAATATATCTTTCGATTTGTCTTTATTTCATTACGCAGGTTTCGGCTAAAGGATGTCAGGGGAAATATAATGTAAGAAATTTCCAAGAGATGGATATAATTAGACACGGTGTTTTTATCAACTCCTGTCAGCTGGGCAATTTCATTATAACTAACTTCAGATCCGATTTGAAAAGCCAAAGCTTGAAGGATTTTTTCGAGAACTTCTGGCTTTTTTATATTCGCCAAGGCTAAAATATCCCGATATAAATAACTTTGAGAAATCTCATTGAGGACTTCCCGCTCTTCACCGCGGCTAGTTATCGATTCTGGGTAAAATCCATAAACCAATCTAGTTTCCAAATCGCCTGCAGCATTAAGAAAACCAGTATTATTCTCATATTCGGCATAGGAAATAGGAAATAGATTGAACTCTCTCTTACGTCCTGTCAATGGTTCATGTGTATGCGTTTTCAGCTCAAGAGCCGAGGATCCGCTTAGAATAAGCTGCACATCTTTAAATTGATCGTGTATAATTTTTGCCGTTAAACCAATATTTTCGATGCGCTGTGCTTCATCAATAAATACCACTTTAGCTTGACCAATAATTGTTTCAATCTCTTTTGTATTAGGGTTATTTAGATAAGTCCTTATCAAGGGATCATCTCCATCCAAAAACAAATAATCGTCACCAGAGAGTATCTCTTTGATCAGTGTAGTTTTACCTACTTGCCGCGGACCAATTAATAGGATAGTTTTTCCTTTAAAAAGTGCTTGCTCCAAATTATTTTTGATTAATCGCTGTATCATAACCCATTTTATATTCACCAAAAGTAATGCTTTTTGGTGAATATATTCACCAAAAAGCATTACTTTTGGTGAATTGAAATTTTATAAAACTTTTTTTATAAAATCTAATATTGCTTTAAATGCGATTGAAGCCACAAAAAATCCATCAGTTGCAGCCTTTAAGAACTCCGCTAACATTTATCGAAAAGTGTAACAGCGAAATGGAAATCTATTTTGAAAAAATTTACAGCCAAACGCTAGTCAAACAAGTTGAATAGAAAGCATATTACAAAGTAACAAAGCCAATTACAATTATGTCAAATAATTTGCAAATAATCGGAATAATTCCGGTTATTATATAAATATTTAACAAAATGGATATTAAACAGGCTTTAGAAAATTACGCAGAAATACCTATTACGCGACAAATAGCCTTGTCCATTCTTAAGGATTACAAGCGCCCCAACGACAAAATAAATACAGTGAATATGCATAGTGTGAAAGAAGATATTGTAAGATTTATTCCCGATCATACTGTTCTCGATATCTGGAGTCAGGAGTATTTTTCAAAATTAATTCAATACCTCAAATTTGACAGGGCCTAATCCAAAAATTTGATATTTTTATCTTATGAAAGAACTGAAACTAACACTTTCCGAACAAGATCAATTGGAAGCCATACTTTTTAGCATGTCCAAATCTCCACAGATCATCAAAGCCCGTAAAAATGCCCGCTTACTTTTCTTGTTGTTGATGCTGATCCTCGCAGTTCCTTTCTTTTATTATGAAAAATTTCTGGCAATTCTAATTATCCTTGTTGGCCTACTCGCGTTCCTGTTTTTTCAAAAATACCTGGGAATATACTATAAGAGATACGGCACCAGATATGTCAGGAGCCAAGAGTTCAAAAACCGCATCGGCATTGTCCATACCATCACTTTTGAAGATGATCATCTGGAAATCAAAAGTGATCAAATGGAAGCCAAATATCAATTTGAATATATAACGGAAACGTCCTCGGCCTTTTTTATAAAATTAAAAATGGCTGACCAATTATTTTTTCCAAAAAATCAACTATCAGAAATCGCTGAATTCAACGTTTTGCTGCAGCAACTTTGTCAGCGCCTTCAAATAGACTATCGGGAAGAACTAAACTGGAAATGGGCATAACCATAACATCCCGAACGGTTTAAGCCAAAGCGCGAATATCTTTAACCTCCAATATATTCTTAACACCATCTCTTTCCACTGCATGTATCATCGCCCTTCCGACCTCATGCAAGGATAGCACTACCGAAGGCGCAAAAAACTTGATGATTTTGGCCACAAAAGCAAAGGGATTGGCATGCTTTTGCCCTGCAACAGTCGTCATTGCCCCCGGTCTAAAGTTATACTCCTTTTTGAACGGTAATTTGGCCAGATCATTCTCTGTCTTACCCTTAACCCTAGCCCACATCACCTTGCCTTGCTCCGTGCTATCGGTGCTTCCTCCGGACACATAAATAAAACTGATCTCCGGATTAATTTCCAGCAGGGACTTTGCAAAAGCCAGTGTCGTATCATACGTAATATAACGGTACTTGTCTTCTTTCATTCCTACAGAACTCACACCTGCACAGTAAAAGCAGGCATCATATCCTGCAATCGCATCTCTAAATAGCGAAAGTTTAGTAAAGTCTTCGACCAAAAGTTCCTTCAATTTAGGATGTTGAATAGCCGCGGTACGACGCGAAATGCTCAGCACAGCTGTTACCTTTTCGTTTTGGAGGCATTCCAGCAAAACGCCTTCGCCAACCATTCCAGTGGCTCCTGTTATGATTACTTTCATATTTTATCGTGGCTCCTTTGGAGCCTTTTGTTATACAAGTATTATTCTCGTCGGTCGCTTTACACAACTACATGGTTAGATCCGCCGCAATCGCTCTTCTTCCAAGTCGAGTTGATATAACTGCGAACGAACAATCCCCTCATCAATGGTCGACTCACAGTTTAGCTTCTGAAGATACTCCCGTTGCACATCCAAAAGCTCCATAAATATCACTTTCGTTTTTTCGTTCATCCAGGAATCATCCGCCGCATTCACCTTTTCCTCCCAATGTTTCAAAATACGGTCCATAACATCGCGATTATGCAGCTCTTTCTCATGTTTATCTTTTAGAAATTGGTAAACGTGATGTTTTAACCCTTGCTTCATGCGAGTACGAACCAGCTCTTCGGGCTCTTCTTCAAAAGTTTCAAATAGTCTGGTCCTTTTGATCAAGTAGGGTAAGGTAAGCCCTTGTATCAAGAGCGTGGATAAGATCACCACAAAGGTGATAAATAAGATCAGGTTTCGCTGCGGAACAGCCACACCGTTCATAACGACAGGAATGGACAATGCTGCTGCCAGTGATACAACCCCGCGCATGCCGGTCCAGCCCAACAAAAGGGGCATTAGAAAACGCTGTTTGAGGGACCTTGACCTTGGCGCGACAGCAGGACGGAAAATTAGGGTAGCAATCATTGCCGCATATGAGCTGATGATACGGGCAAGAATCAATACTGCCGTTACCAAAAGACCGTACCCGATGGCTTCCCGCAGTGAAGTTCCATTGGATCGCAGACCGTCAACAATCTCCGGAAGATCCAATCCAATAATAAAAAATACAATACCATTTAGAATAAATACAAAACTCTCCCAGACACTCAGACCACGTACCCGACTTGTACTATTGAGAAATGTCAACCGCTGACCGGACATCAAAAGACCTCCAGCAACAACAGCCAACACACCTGAACTATGGAATTGCTCCGCAATCCAATACATAAAGTAGGGTTCAATCAAGGTAAGTGCAATGTCCGACGGTGCATCGGTCGGTAGACGTTTGTGTGCCTGTATAAAGAACCAGCCCAATAATAAGCCAATACCCACACCACCGACAAGCATCCAGATAAAGGATACCGCAGCTTGTCCCCATACAAATTGCCCTGTCCCAACGGCAATAAGGGCAAAACGGACAATGATCAAGGAAGAAGCATCATTCAATAGACTTTCGCCTTCCAAGATAGCAGAAGTGGCGTTGGGAACTTTTACAAATTTCATAATCGCCCCCGTACTGACAGCATCCGGTGGTGACACAATGCCCCCCAACAGAAAACCCAGCGCTAGTGTAAACCCCGGTATATAATAATTGGCAACCACCGCAACGGAAAGTGCGGTAAAGAATACAACCAAGAAGGCAAAACTCCCTATAATACGCCACCATTTCTTCATCTCCTTAAACGAAATAGACCAAGAGGCCTCGCAGAGCAGTGGTGGTAGAAAAATGAGGAAGATGACATCCGGATCAATTGTCACTACGGGCAAAGTGGGAATAAAACTGATCAATAGCCCCGCCAGAACCAAGAGAATGGGATAGGCTATCCGTAGTTTGGTGGCCCACATTTCGATCAATACGATGATCGCGATCATCGCGATAAATAAAGGAAACAAGCTATGCATACGAGTTCATAATTTATGGATCCAGAGATATCCTTTTCCTTGTGTAAAGATCTCAAATGGAAATTAAAAAAACTCATGGTCATCTTATTTTTTTCTGTACCCTTATTTTAACAGCACTCTGTACCTAAACAGCATCCTGTACCCTTCTTAAATTAGCAAAAAGATTTATTCTTATGGCGACAACTGCAAATCAACCGTATCTGATCAGACAAGTGGATCTTTCTGATTTAGCGCTTATCAAAGAAATACTCAACAAAAAACAACTGGATTCAGACTCCATAGGCATGCCTTTTATGGCACTCGATCAATGTAATCAATTAACAGCTTTTTCGTCCGTAACAATCTGCAAAAAAAATCTGTTATCGATCGAAATTACCTACGAAGCGCCTATTTCGGACACGCTCTCCAAAGTATTCACGGAAAAAGCACAATCCTTCTTCGAGCACCAGTTGATTGATCTATTTGGTTCGGAAGAATTGCTCAGAAAAGGAATCCATCGATATAACACCTGGTTAAATCAAAACAGAAACAGTAAATTAGCATAAGCATGGAGCAGCAACTGTTATATAAGAAAATAGCCAATATTGTTGAGAGCCAGATCAAAAATGGCTCTTTGGTCTATGGAGATCGTTTGCCCTCTGTCCGGAGCGCTCAGAAGCTATACAATGTAAGTTTAAACACAGCAAAAAGTGCCTATATGGAATTAGAGAGTAGATCTCTCATTGAGTCACGACCAAAATCAGGCTATTTCGTTAGTCGGTCGGGGCTTCGTCGGATGGCTATTCCGTCTATTTCCACATTTAAAATCGACGAAAAGAAACAAGATCCTGCAGCATTGATCGATAAAGTTTTTCACTCCCTGGAAGACAAGGAAATTACACGCTTTTCACTGGGTTTACCCAGTGCATCATTACTTCCGATTCAGAAACTCAATCGATGCATTATAGAGTCGGTTCATGAACTGCATGATTACGGTGATCAATACGGACAGGTACAGGGAAGTCCAAGCTTACGGAAAGAAATTGCCAAATGGTCAATGGTACTTGAAGGAAAAATAAGTGACGAGGATCTTATTATCACGTCGGGCGCCATGAATGCGATCTACAGCTGCCTTCGCGCAGTAACTAAGCCTGGCGATACCATCGCGGTGGAAAGCCCCCTTTATTTTGGTTTTATTCAGGCCTTTCAACTACTGGGTCTCAAAACCATCGAGATCCCGACCCACCCTATTACGGGAATTGAATTAGATGCCCTGAAAAAAGTTATTCATAAAATTGATGTCTGTTGCTTCGTTACCAACTTTAGCAATCCATTGGGCGCGCTAATGCCTGAAGAACACAAGAAAGAGCTTGTCAAACTGCTCGCACACCACCATATTCCATTGATTGAAGACGACCTGTATGGAAACATCTATTTCGGTTCGTCACGGCCCAAACCATGCAAATATTTTGATGAAGAGGGACTGGTGATGTGGTGTGGATCATTTACCAAAGTATTGGCACCAAGTTTTCGAATCGGATGGGTTGAGCCCGGGCAATACAAGGATAAAATCCTAAAACAAAAACTCATACAGACGATTTCGCAGCCCGCAATTTATCAAGAGGCCATTGCCAAGTTCCTACAGATCGGACGTTATGACCACCACCTCAATAGTTTAAGGCAAAAGTTGTACAGCAATTATATCAATTTCAGAAACAGCATTGAGGCCCATTTTCCAGAAAACACAAAAATGTCACAGCCTGAGGGTGGGTTTGTACTTTGGCTAGAGATGGACCCTAAAATAGACTCGACCCTGCTCTACGACTATGCCCTCAGGCAAAAGCTGAGTTTCGCTCCAGGAAGGATGTTTACACAGCACGATCAGTTTAAGAATTGTATTCGGCTCAACTATGCCGTGGACTGGAACGAAAAGACTGCACAGGATCTGATGCGCCTTGGGCGATTTTTCAAAGCCGTACGCTAAGAAAGCCGTACTCCAAGTAAATCAATCCCAGTCTATTTCATCAACCTGAATGGGAGGAGGAATATCATTGGGGACCTTCTTTGGAAAAATTACCACTTTTCCATCAAGGATCAACATGGCATCAAAGATTTTTCCCAAGCCTTACCCTATAAACGTTCCAAGGGCACCTTGTGAGCGCCCTTGGAATTAAAAAACGAAGTGTACTTACTTCGCAGAGAGAAAAGAATCTTTGTTAACGAATAGTCTCAAAGAATTTTTTAGTCTTGTTATAGGCGATTATACCGATGATACCGATCATAAGCCATAAAAAGTCTACGACAAAAATATCACGCTGTCCATTGCGAAATGTATCCCAGATCCAGTTACCAGTTATAAAACCATTGACTAGTGGAATAAAAAATGCCAATATGCTTCCAACCAGCAATGTTTCGCGATTGGTGCGTCGAATGCTTCTCCGTATAATATAATACAGTGAAAGTACAAGCCAACTATAGAAATACACACGGTAAATAAAATCCTGATTAACCTCTGGACTCAATTTAATGGCAATGAAAGTCAGCGCTGTAACAGGTAGCATGGTCAGACATATTGCCGTGAAGATATTGGCCGCCCAGAAATTGAATTTCCGTTTTCGTGGAATTACATTGTTTTTGTCACGTGCTACCAGCCAGATTAATATACCTGAGATAATGACCAGACAGCCCATAACTCCTAAAATAAAGTATACCATCTTAAGCGGATAGCCCCCATAATCACCATAATGCAGACGGTATAAAAGACTGCGGACACCATCGGCATAGGTAGGGTCACTGACCGGAGATTTCTCAGCAACCACTTTATTGTCGATAGCTCTCACAGACAATAGACCGGATCCAGCAAAGCTCTTGTTAAACTGCGGTTCCAGCTCCATGACAACATGCATATTGGAATCTGCATAGTTTTTTATCGTAATGCGCTGAAAATCGGATTCAGGCCATTTATATTTTGCCAGATCCAAAAATGGAGCGATCTTAATGTCTGCCTTTAAAGGCTTGTAGGTATAAGGAAA
Source organism: Sphingobacterium sp. UBA1897 (assembly GCF_002337775.1). NCBI lineage: Bacteria > Pseudomonadati > Bacteroidota > Sphingobacteriia > Sphingobacteriales > Sphingobacteriaceae > Sphingobacterium > Sphingobacterium sp. UBA1897. The sequence goes on along the minus strand of NZ_DDGR01000018.1, from coordinate 267,209 downwards.
ATCGGTCTCGGCACTAACTCCCATCTCCTGATACATTTTTTGTTGATCGCCATCATACAACAACTTGCTCAGCGGCAAAGCCAGGACAGAATTAATGATCAAAAACGTGCCTGTTACCGCAAAGATAAATTGAAACGGAAAACCAATAACACCCAATGCCGTATGCATATCGGTCCATACCGTTTTCCATTTACTAAAGGGTCTGAACACGAAGAAATTTGAGACGATCTTGTCCCAATGCAACAATAATCCTGTAATAAGAGCAAATAGGAAAATAAAAGCGGTAATTCCAGCAATAAGATAACCAAAGGGGGCTATACCTACGCGAATTGGCACCTGATTGAGCTGAGCCATGAAGTGTAAGCGAAACAGAAATTCGCCCATATCGTAATTCTGCGTATAATCACCTGACTTCTTATTTGCAAAATTATAGGTAAAGTTCTTTGAATCATCATCGCCACCTCTTCTGCGGCCCTTCTGTTTTGCTGCTTTCTGTTCAGGCGTTACCTTTGCTAGATTTTCTTTGTTGAGGATGCTATCGTTAGATGCACTCAAGCCCACATAGGCTGAGGTCCCTTCCCGGTGCATATAAAACGTGATATCGCGTCCATGCAAATTTGTTTGTCCTTTGAGCGAATCGAGCAAACGATCAAAGTTTTGGTGATCTTCGCGATAGGTCTTATAGGACGTATTATTCTGCCAGGCAGCAATTTCATTCCTAAAAAATGCAAATGATCCCGCAAAAAATATCACATACAGGATGGCGCAAATAATAATGCCACTAATGGTATGCGTATTGAAATAGATATTATAATTTCGGTTATTCATGGTCAATTACATGTTGAAAAAATAAGGCAGCGAAAAAACTGCAGCCAAGAGTAAATATATTCCCCATATTTTCCATCCGTTCTTTGCAAGGAAAGCAAACAGTAAGAGTACCGCCCATAGGAGATAGCCCGTGAAGCAAGCCGTGACAACAACATCCTTTTTCTCAAAAATATGTGTGACCAAGACGTGAAAAGAGAGCATGACAACATAACCACCGATAAATCCGGCTGTAATTTTCAGGAACCGCTGAAAGGGCGTACTGAGGTATTTTTTATTAGCAGGCATATTTAATCGGTTAGGAAATCAATAATTCAACACAAAGGCTAAATACATACAATCCCACAATTGGGTATAATTTGAAATAGCGATAAGGATTCAATAGCACCACGAGACACATCATGCACATGAAATAGGCGAAAAATGCAAAAAAGCCCGCGCCAAATCCTTGCATATAGAGAACAGTGCCAAATGGAAAGAGCAGCAGCAATATGCTCAAAGTGCGCACAAACTTAGTTTGTGCGCACAGTTTTTCCAGCCATTGTGGCCTAGGGCCAAATTTCACCTTTTTGCTCGTGTTGTAAAAAAGGTATGCTCCAAAGAGTATAACGATTAGTAATGTACTATACATCGATTCTATAATTTATCGAGATCGTTTATTTAAAACTTATAGGTAACCCCCATACGGAAATTACGTCTAGCTTCTACGATATAGGTGTAATAACTAACACTTTCTGTAACACTCGCATTTTTTGCAGTTGTCGAACCTGAGGTCAGCAACTTCCTGTTATCTAACAAGTTATTTACCATCACAGAAATACTATATTTCCCACTTTGATAGCTGATTCCACCATCCGTTCTTATATAATTCTTAAAGTTACTTTCTTTTGTCGTACCAATAGCACGATCGAACATTCCCTGAACGCTACCTGTTAGCCCCAGTCCTTTCAATGGTCCCTGCTGCAAACGGTAGGTTAACCAAGCATTTGCAGTGTGTTTCGCTGTATTCGGTGTGATATTTCCGATATTTTCTTCTTTTCCATCTTTCGATATTTTGGAATCTGTCAATGCATAGTTGGCATTAACATTTAATCCCTTGACAATTTCACCCGTAATATCGAACTCTATCCCCTTACTTGTCGTTTCGCCAAGGGCGATTTTAAAGAAACTATTACCACCTGCAATTGGATGGTCCAGATCATCTGTTAAAGCATTCTTACGTTTGATCTGGTATGCACTCAACGTAGAAATCCATTTTCCATTACCCCACTCTTTCTTAATACCTGCCTCTAGATCATTACCTCTGACGGGCTTAAAAGCATTTCCTTCCCAATCGGTACCAGCCTGCGGAACAAAAGACTGGTCAAATAATCCATACACACTTGTTGATTTGTCTATGGAATAACTTAATCCAACACGTGTTGTAAATGCTTTATCCGTCCGATCCGCTACAGCCGTTTTCCCTACAGTTTGGGCTATTGTATAACGTAAGCCTAAAGACAAACGTAGTTTTTCTTCCAAAAATGCCATTTCATCATGTACATACAAAGACGAATACGATACCGAGTTAACATAATTTTGTCCCCCTGCCCTTACTTTAATACTTTTGGATCTGTCGGGATTAGGTATTGCCGCTTCCGCGATTCCATAAACAGGATTATAGACATTCAATGGTTTTGTGACCAATGTATCTTTTGCCAGTGCCGAAAAATCACCCCAGAATTTTTTAGTACCAAAGTCAGCACCAGCCAAAATACGATGACGAACGCTACCGGTATATTCTTCTCCTGTAAACGAGAATTGGCCAAATTTGTTTTCCCCTGCTTCATCAGCCATATTATAGGTTCGAGACATGTCACCGTTGGCACGCATCGCACCCACCCACGAACTGGTAGCGATCATTTTAAAATTAAAATAAGCAAGCTGCCCATGGAAATTCCATTTAGAATTTAGTTTTCGATCAAAATATACGTATGCACTATGATCTTTGATTTTATTTGGCGCAAATGAAGGATCTCCTGCAAAAAAATCATTTGAAATACCTGGATCGGCGAATCCTTTTGGCGAAAATGCATAATTACCATTTGACAAGTAGGTAGAACCTTGATAGGTATATTCAAATGTCAATGAAGTTAATGAATCCATCTTGTAAGTCACGACAGGAGCAATCACAATACGGTCACTATAGTTATATTTTGTATAGAAATCCTTCTGTTGACCAGCTACATTCAGACGGTAAAGTAGCTTTCCATCTTTCCGCAATTTACCATCTAAATCAAGAGCAGCACGATACGTACTAAAACTACCTGTATTCAGCGTCACAGATCCCTTGGTATTTCCTGTCGGTTTTTTAGTTACGACATTATAAAACCCGCCAGGTTCACCGTTTGCAAGCATAAAACCCGCAGGCCCCTTTACAAACTCGATCCGCTCAATCATACTCGCGTCTTCGGCTGTAGGTCCCCAAGAAGCTTCGATATTCATCCCGTTACGGAATGCTGGGATCTTAGAGCCACGCATACGTATATTGGCATATTGGTTGTCCCAATGGCCTTGACGTGTAGCCCCGCTAATATTACGCGTAATACCATCCACAATATCAAAAACTTGCTGATCGGCCATTAAATCAGAAGAAATAACCTGTATATTTTGAGGTAACTCTAAGATTGGTGTTTTAAGACGTAACGATCCGGAGATACTGTCAAACTTATAATGCTCATAGTATTTACCATAAACCGCAACTTCGTCGATGGCCTGCGATTGGTCTTTTACGATGATGGGCCCAAGGTTTGTCACCTCATCTTTTGCATTCACCTCCATCGTATGCTTACTATAACCAATCGCCTTAATCTCAATATGATAAGTTTTGGATGAAAGCTTATGAAAAGCGAAATGCCCCTCATTATCGGTACTGGTGGTCGCACCCGTGTTGGTTAATTTTACTGTCGCCCCTGTGATCGGTTCAGATTTTTCATTGATAAGAATTCCCTCAATTATTTTGTTCGTCTGTGCCTGTGCAACAGAGAAAACCGAACTAATCATAGGAATAGCCAGAAAGGATAAAGTTTTATTCATGAATGTAGTGTGGTAGATGTTTTTTATAGTAGATATTCTTTTTTTGCAAGGATCCATTGGTGTTTCCATCGTTTCAGATGGACCCTTTACTATTTTGTCTGCGCTGTATCTGCAGTTATTTGATGGTAATAAAAGTTGTACTTCCCTGCCATGCCGAAGCATAGGGTTTTCCTTCATGTTCACCTGCTGTCTCAGCAAACGTACTTGCTTCCAAAACGTATGGCCCCGACCAAATTGCATCAAATGTCAGGATACCATTCTCGTCCGCAACAAACTCTTTTCCCCAACCAGTAGCCGAAAAAACAGAAACTTTGGCCTGAGGCACAACTTTGCCAAAGCTGGTGATCTTTGCTTGTACGCTTTGTCCTTTTTTTGCGTTAGCCGCACCAAGCAACTCAATCTGCAATGGGCTTTTTACGGCCGTATAATCAAGTGTTGCAGACTTTCCTACGACAACAGGTACTAAGGAAGAAAATTCATACTTCGTTTTGCCGCCGAGATCTTTAGGTGCTTTAACTATTGACAGGAAATAGGTTCCTGCTGCTGTAGGTTGAAATGAACCGCTAAAGTGATCACCTTTATTCGTCAACTGAATCTTGACAGGCTCCTTTCCAGGGGCATGCAACATTAATGAGAAGTCCTTCACGTCGGAGTACCATTTGTCGATCTGATCTCTTTCATTCGTTGCAAACTCACCGTAATATACCTTGACTTCATGGGATTGGTTTAACGTCCCATAAGAAGATGATTCAATCCAAAGGGCATGTGCATGACTGGTATGACTACACAGTAATACCGCAAGAAATGTAAAAAATGAAATTAAAATTTTCATAATATGTTGATTGATGTTTAGTTTTCTTCAACTTATTATGGGAGAATTTGCTGGTTTAAGCGAGCTCTACAACGAATAAAACAATAAAATTCGTTATCTTGCAAGTTCTTCCATATCGTATATCGGGAGTAACTGACACAGCGTGCTGTTTCAGTCACCTACATTCAGTTGCCGCTGTATGTAGATTTACGCCATGTGATAGATTGCCGTCTATTACATGGTGTTTTTGTTTCTCTTTGTCCAAGTAAGCATACCATGAGTTATTTAGACTGATTAAAAACAAAGCAAATATAATAGGAAATCTTTTTAAATCAACTAATTTTTTTATTTTACAGTATTCTTACGCTTTAGTTGAAGACATAAAACGAACAAAAAGAGCATTTTAAACTAGGAAGAGAGTGCAGAAGGAATTGAAAAAGCTGTTACATGATTCTCTAGCACAACTTTCAGGTCGAATAATTCTGTTTCCTGATAGCGTGTTGCTACATGAAGCTGGATACGTTCGCAGTGTGGTTCGAAAGTTTGCTGCACCAGATCGACCGTATTATTCTCACCGGAGAGGTGAGTTAAGATAAGATGTTTAAGGCGATCGGTTTTATAAGCGTTAAACAGTTCGACGGCAACACGATTTGAAAGGTGTCCCCAACCACTGCTGATCCGGTTTTTCAGAAAATACGAATAGCGTCCTGTACGCAACATTTCCTCATCATAATTTGATTCCAGAAGCAATACATCCGAATGCTGAATAACATGCTGTACATTTTCACAAGGCCGTCCTATATCCGTCAATACCCCGATATTGTATGTTCCATCTGAAACAAGGAAACTACAGGGTTCTTTGGCATCGTGATATTTGGGAATACCATACACCTTGAGACCTCCAATTTCAACGACTTCGTCCGGAGAGATTATATGGACCAAATGGGATGGAAGATGCAATCGGGTACCATCGTAACTCCCCTTGGTGATATAAACCGGTAGATTATATTTTTTGGCAAATACTGATAGGCCTCTGATATGATCAGAATGTTCATGGGTAATGAAAATTGCTTTGATCTGAGTCGGTAAAAGCCCCAGATTGTACATCCGAAGGTGTATATGTTTGCTGTTGATTCCAGCATCTATCAAAATAGCAGAATCATCTTTAGCCACATAATAACAGTTTCCATTACTTCCGGAGGCGATTGCACAATATTTCATTCGTTTACGCTATTTATAAGAATATATCTATTTTACCGCGTCAAAGATACGAAAAACGAGAAAACTCAGACAGTCATTAACATTCCGGCAAACTCAATGGAATATTGACGGCAAGTCCACCGTCTGCTGTTTCTTTATATTTAGCATTCATATCCAAAGCGGTCTCCCACATCGTCTTAACCACAGTATCCAGGCTCACTTTTGCCTTATCTGGGTTCGATTGCAGTGCTAACTGCGCAGCAGTAATTGCCTTAATGGCTCCCATAGTATTACGCTCAATACATGGAATCTGAACCAATCCACCAATTGGATCACATGTTAATCCAAGATGATGTTCCATCGCAATCTCGGCAGCCATCAGAACCTGACGCTGCGATCCACCCAACACTTCTGTCAGCGCTCCGGCAGCCATCGCTGAGGAAACGCCAATCTCCGCTTGACAGCCACCCATTGCAGCAGAGATCGTTGCATTTTTCTTAAAGATCGAACCGATTTCAGATGCTGTAAGAATAAATTGGATAATTTTGTTCTCACGCATTCCGTCGTGGAAAGTAATATAATATTGCAATACAGCCGGGATAACGCCCGAAGCTCCATTGGTAGGCGCTGTAACCACGCGTCCGAAAGAGGCGTTTTCTTCATTTACGGCAAGTGCAAAACAACTTACCCAATCAAGAATATATTGGAAGTTTTGGCCGCCCTCACGAATGGCCGCTATCCAGGACTCGTAATCTTGATAACTGCGTCCCTGCATTAATTTCTTATTTAGTTTGGCTGCTCTACGTTCAACATTTAAGCCCCCAGGTAATGTTCCGCCTGTATGACAGCCCCGGTAGATACATTCGTGTATTGTTTTATAAATATTCAATACGCCTGCTACGGTTTCACTTTCTTCACGCCATGCACATTCATTTTCAAGGACCAGCTCAGAGATTTTCAGCCCTGTTTTCATCGTCCAATGCAAGAGTTCGTGTGCAGTATCCACAGGGAATGGAAGATCTACTTCAGACAGGACGCTTTCCGTATCATTTTCTTGGACCACAAAACCGCCACCTATAGAATAATAAGTTTCGGTAATCGCCCTACCACTGGATAGGAAGGCCTGAAAGGTAACGGCATTGGGATGAAAAGGTAAGCTTTCGGCATATAGAAACAGGAGGTCTTCCTGGTAAGAAAAAGGAATCGTCCGTTCGCCAGCGACTTCCAGTTCACCGACCGCCTTGATATGTTCGACTTTGGGTGTCACTCTATTGACATCAAAGGTAACCGGATCATCTCCACTTAGCCCCAGTAGAACAGCAATATCAGTACCGTGCCCGGCACCGGTTTTTGCCAAAGAACCATATAGCAGAATTTTGACTTGTTCGACTTCATGCAATAGGCCTTTTGACTTGAGCACAGCGGTAAATTGCTGGGCTGCACGCCAAGGTCCTAAGGTATGCGAACTCGAGGGGCCGATACCAATCTTAAACATGTCAAAAACGGATATTTGTTCTTTGCTCATAATCTTTTTTATTGCGGTTAGCTGATCAAGCTATTGCTTTTGTGAAAACCGCATCTAAATTAGTACAAATAAAGTACAATGTTACCTGTATTTGCATTATTATCAATTTGAAAACCAAGCTCAGGTTCTTTTAAAAAGTATCCAACAAACATCTTACATTTTTTAGGGAAAAAGTAAGAAATGCTTCCCTATCTTTGTTGGCTATAATTTATAGAATGACGGGAAAAACATATTTATATTCTTTTTTTACCATTGTTATCTGTTTATTTTCGATTAGAACGTATTCCCAACAACTACCTAAGCGGGAGTTTCGTGGAGTGTGGGTTGCAACCATAGGTAATATAGACTGGCCCTCTGTCAAAGCGGGCAATAATGTCGCACTGCAAAAACAGGAGTTTATTGATTTACTGGACCAACACCGCAGCGCGGGGCTGAATGCGATTATTTTGCAGGTGCGTCCTGCTGCCGATGCTTTCTATGCAAAGGGCAGAGAACCCTGGAGTAGATACCTGACCGGAAAACAAGGCCTGCCTCCGTCACCATTTTATGACCCCCTGGAATTTGCGATCACCGAGGCCCACAAAAGAGGGATGGAGCTACATGCCTGGTTCAATCCGTATCGCGCATCAACAACATTAAATCCGGCCCATTTTTCGGATGACCATATTACCAAGCGCCACCCAGAATGGTTCTTCACCTATGCTGGCAAGAAGCTTTTCAACCCAGGTATTCCGGAAGTGCGTAAATATATCATTGATGTGATTATGGATGTAGTCAAAAACTACGATGTAGATGGTATTCATTTCGATGATTACTTTTACCCCTATCCTGATAGCAGAAATACACCGGTACCGGATCAGATTACCTTTGGTCAATATAACAACGGAATCGAGAAAATTGACGACTGGCGACGCAACAATGTCAACGTACTGGTACACGATCTTGGTGTTGCCATCAAAAAGATAAAACCTTATGTAAAATATGGCATTAGCCCCTGTGGCGTATGGGACAACAAAGAAAATAATTCTGCTGGCTCAGATACCCGTGGGCTGAGTGCTTACCGTGAACTATATGCTGATGGTGTAAAATGGATGCAGGAAGGCTGGATAGACTACATCAATCCCCAGATCTACTTTCCTTTCAAAAATCGTGCTGCAGCATATGAGATCTTAGTTGACTGGTGGCAGAAACACACCTATGGCCGTCACTTTTATGTGGGGCATGGGGCTTATCGTGTTACAGAAAATAAAATCGGCTGGACAGACCGCAGCCAAATTCCCAGACAGGTACGCCACTTAAGAGAGGAGCACGATGTGGAGGGAAGTATTTATTTCAGTTCCAAATCACTCACGGACAATCTTGTTGGACTGCAGGATTCCATGCGAAATGATCTGTATCGTACGCCAGCTTTACCCCCTACAATGCCGTGGTTAGATAGTATCCCACCCAATGCACCTTTCGGTCTTCTGATTAAAAATTCGGCCAATGGTAAAATGAACACCTTATTTTGGCAAAAACCAGATGTGGCCACTGATGGGGAGTCTGCTTATGGCTATGTGATCTATCGGTTCAATCTCGATGAAAAAGTGAACATTAAGGATCCTGGAAAAATCATCTTTATCACCTTTGATGGCGATAAGCTTCAATATACCGATGACGATATCAAGCAGCATCAACAGTACAAATATGTCGTTACTGCTATTGATCGCATGAAAAATGAAAGTAAGCCATCAGATAGCAGAAGTGCTAACGAAGAAATTTAGAATTTGACAAAAAAATGCCTCTTCCTAAATGGCTTTGCTAATGCAATGGGACCATTTTCGGAAGAGGCATCCTGTTTGTGTGATTTTATAATACGTTATTTCCCCTGTCCGTATTTAAATTTTTTGTTGATCGTAACCGGAAGTTTTCCTTTCGGCGTATTTTGCCCCAAAATCGTTTTTACTGCTGCTTTCTGCATGAAGGCATCATTTTGATAAGCCAGCAAAATTGTCTTTGCTTTTTTCGTCGCCTCAAAACCATCCAAAGCATAGGCATTGGTAAATAAGGTCAAGATCGATTTTTTCGCAAATTTCTTCATCAAGCTCTGAACATCTTTATTCAATACCATGGTCGGACGTGGACGAAGTCTCGTGTCATGCACGGCGATAATAAATTGTTTATTTTTCTTGATTTCTTTGGTAATACGTTTAATATCATCCTTACTCATGCTGTCTGTGACGAAATACTGTGTTTCATTGGTCAGCGCACTCGCTAATTCATTCTGGAAAGTCTGATTAGCCGTAATTCCGATATTGATAATAGCGGTAGGTAAATCCTTTTTGAATGATTTTATTTTTTCGGTAGAATTTAATGCTGTGATCGCTGCATTTGACAGTTCGTCAATGAGCTGAACCGCTGAGGCACGATGTAAATCATTGTATAGATTCTGTTGTGCTGTGGCCTGATATTTATCTAAACCAAGCCATAATTTGGCGGCCAGCACTCTTTTAACACGCGCATCAATATCTGCCTGTGCTATGCGTCCCTCTTCAATGGCTTTTAGGATCAAGTCGATCGCACGTTTGCTATTCTCCGATACTTCAAGTAAGTCATGTCCTGCGATAATCGCCTGTACGTCGGCTTCTCCATTTGGGAAAAACTTCTTTACGCCTTTCATATCCATTGCATCGGTGACTGCTAGCCCTTTAAAGCCAAGTTCGTTACGTAAAAGGTCCGTAACGACCTTTTTAGAGATGGAAGATGGCATATTAGGTGTATCGTCCAAACTCGGGATATTCATGTGCGCCACCATAACAGCAGGTGCTCCAGCTTTGATAAGTTCTTTGAAAGGATACATTTCCAGGGTATCTAAGCGTTTTTTGTCAAAAGGAAGTTGTGGCAAATCATAATGAGAATCCACATCTGTATCTCCATGACCCGGAAAGTGTTTAATGGAAGCTAATATACCGCCATCCACCATACCGTCCATATACGCTTTTGCTTTCTGGGTTACATTATATTTATTATCACCAAAGGAGCGGATACCAATGACCGGATTTTTAGGGTTATTGTTGATATCCACATCGGGTGCAAAATTGAAATGCATACCTATACGTTGGAAATCTAAGGCAACCTCACGTCCCATGCGATAGATCAACTGATTATCTTGGACGGCTCCTAAAGTCATCTGATAAGGAAAGGACAATGTTGAATCCGGCATACGCATACCTAATCCCCACTCGCCATCAAAAGTCATCATCAAAGGTACTTTGGACAGGGATTGATAGCGATTGAACATATCGACATGACGTACGGGACCGCCCTGAAAAACAACTAGACCACCCAAATGTTCGTCCTGTATCACCTGAGCTACCGAGTCAATATACTTCTGCCCTAGATTGGTGTGTGCTCTAACCAAAAATAACTGAGCGACTTTTTCTTTTGGCGTCAAGGTATTGAATACCGCATCGACCCATTCATGCTGCGAGTTGATGTATTTCACAAAATCTTTTTTGTCCTGAGCTTTCAAAAAAGAAATTGTGCCGACTAATGCCAATATTCCCAGACCGAGTTTTTTGAACATAAATTAGTTTGTATAATGTATTTAAAATAGAACCACTAAGAACGTTATTATTTTGGACAATATGAAATTGTTTTTGCAACAATTTCATATAAACATGCACAAAACAGCATTTCAATACAACGCACAAGGGGTACTGAAGACTTGTATATTTGAGAAAATAAACTTGAGACCCGAGAGATCTATTGTTTTACATCAAGCGAGGTAAACCGGGGTAGCAAGCCAGGGACTCTTTCAATGTTTGTTCGGAGCTCCTTCGGTGCTTCTTCGGTACTTGTTCGGAGCTCCTTCGGTGCTTCTTCGGTTGCAACCGAAGAAAATACGACTAAGTACCGTTTTATCTTCGCAGAAATAACGTCTTATCGCCGAAGTTGGTATCCACTATGAACAGCTTATTTTGCGACCTATAACGTGTCTACCAGGCCACATTTATTTTCATGAGCAGCGATACATTAAGACCGAAACAGGTTGCAGGAAATAGAATAATTTAAGCACGAACTCTAAATCAGATGATACTTTTTCTCGAGAAAGAGTGTCAACTCCATGGTATTTTCGAGTTCTCCAATGGCCTCTTTTTTCCATAGGGTATCTATGATCAGCAATAAGAATTCTGTCTCAAACTCAGGACTCTCATAGCCCAGCTCTTTAAAAGCACGATGAATAATAGGCTGAACAGGTTTCATAAATTGTTCATGCTGCTGTTTGGAAAACGGGTGATGAGACAAACGCTCCTGCAATCTCCAGAATATGGGTTCTGCACTGACCAACTTGCCCGGGAGGTTTATCATCGTACGCAGAAATTCCTTCGGTTCACGATAAGTCATCATACCCCGGTGATGCGTAAGAACCTTACGATAACCTGATTTAATCAGATAAACCAACAGAGCGTCTTTATTCCCAAAATGTTTAAAGATTAATGCTTCGGAGACTCCTGCATTTTGGGCAATCGTTTTGGTAGAGGTATTCGTATAGCCTTGATCTGAAAAAAGCAACAATGCTTCTTTCATAATACGCTCTTTTCTACTCAAAACACTTTCTTTCATCTTTTATTTTTTTAATCTATATCCGTATATCACTAGATCGTTATACGGATTTGTTCAGTTGATTTTATAATTCTACTGCAAATATATCTAATCTTTCCATTCACTTGGGGTTATTGTAACTAAAATGATAATAATTCGTAACAAATAGTGCCATATTTTTGGGAAATAAAATTATATAACCGTCAACAACACATTAAAACACATTTGTACCTCGACCGATGAAGACCAAACTTTGGACCATTTTGATCTTTTCTATCTGCTTATTATTGGGTACAAACGGGCAAGCCCAACAGTATATTACGGGCAAGTTGCTCGATAATACGACTTCGCAGCCTATCAGAGGTGCAAGCATCACCATTATCGCGGTAAAAGATTCCAGTAAAGTACAGGTTCCTACAGATATTTTGGGCAGGTTCAGCAGTAGCACACTTCCCAATGGAGATTATCTGGTCAGTACACAGCCGATGGGCTACAGCATGGATCTTCGGCGTGTAAAACTAATCGGCCAAACAATCGATCTAACGTTCAAACTCACTAATGCCGAAATTGTACTGGATGAAATTAACATTTCTTCGAGCAGTATACAGGTTAAAGGGGATACACTTGAATTTGACACCAAGAAATATGTCACACAGGATTTTGCAGATGCCGACGAATTGGTCAAACAGATTCCCGGTGTTGAAATTGATGACGATGGCAATGTAAAAGCACAGGGAGAACCTGTCAATAAGATTATTATTGACGGTAGGGAGTTTTTTAGCACCGATCCGAAGGTTGCCTTAAAAAACCTTCCGGCCGATGTGATTGCTAAGATCCAGATTATCGATGACAAAACTGAGCAGGCCAAATTTAGTGGTTTTGACGATGGAAAACGTATGAAAGTGATCAATATCGTCACCAAGCCCGAGAAAAGAAAATCATATTTTGGCAAGCTCTCTGGAGGAGTGGGTCCCGACCAGAAATATGCTATAAATACCCAGGTGACCAAAATGAATCCCAAACGTCAGTATGCTATCGACATCAATACCAACAATGTCAATCAGCCCAACGGCTTTGCTCCACGTGGAAACACAAGAGGACGTACCGGACAGGGAGTGACAACTCGCTTCAACGCCGGGTTCAACTATTTGGATCGTTTTTTCGATGACCGAATGGATTTCAATGCGAATTACACGTACAACTACACGGACAATAATATCCTCAGCCAAAGTAAAACAGAATATACGGCAGGCAACCGGGCCAACCAAATCAACAATCAGGATCAATTAAACAGCACTTACAGCAACAATCATGCACTCTCTATCCGCGCAAACTGGAAGATAGATTCTATTCAGAAACTTGACTTTCAACCTAATTTTTCCTATCAGAATAATGACAGGAATACAAGTTCTACAGGCAATACGTTATTAAATCTTACAGAAATACTTAATAGCTCTGATCGTAGGAACAACAGTTTTGGAGAAAATTTCAACTGGGGAGGAGACCTCACTTACATGCGGAGACTCAACAAACCGGGGCGCACGATCAGTTTTAATTTCAATGGTTCATTTAACAGCAACAAGAGCCATGCTGAAAATTTTGCACTGAATTCCTATTATAAAGACGGGCTATTTAACCGGGTCGATACCGTCAACAACAGGAATTACTCCATTGGTGATAATAATGGTTTTCGCTCAAAGATAGCTTATACCGAGATGTTCGGTACGTATTCACGGCTGCAAGGGAATTATACTTTTCGGAATACGGCGCGCTACTCGGACCGCAAGACCTATGAATTTCTGGTCGAAACAGGTCAGCTAGGTGAATTAAAAAACCGTCTTTCCAATGAATTTCGTAATGATTTTGTTTACCATAGCGGTGGAGTATCCTACTTATTTAACAAAAAAGACAGTATAAGATTTCAGATTGGCTTAGATTATCAGACGGCTTCCCAAGTCAATGATAAATTGTTTCCCATTACACTGACCACAAAAAGCCACTTCAATAGTTTGCTGCCCAATCTAAACTTCCAGTATAATTTCAATAAAGACACGCGGGTTGAGTTTCGGTATAATGCAAAGACGAACACTCCTTCTATCGAGCAATTACAGGATTTTATAGACAATCAAAACCCACTACGCATTAGCTCGGGGAATCCGGATCTAAAGCAAGAATATGACCACAACCTTGTGGTACAATTTAGATCAATCAATAAAGGTTCGGGCAGAAGTTTTACCTCCGACTTTACAGCAGATTTTATTGAGCATAAAATCTCCAATACCATTTTCACCACAGATTCAGCCTTTACGATCACAGCGGATGTTATACTCGGGCCGGGGGGGCAATACATCAGGCCTGAAAATTTCAATGGTGTCTATAACCTCAAATGGCAAAATAGCCTTGGATACCGCTTTGAACCATTGAAACTTAATTTCAACCTAAACAATAACCTCTATTTCAACCAGAATTACACCTTATTGAATCTCGAAAAGGTCAATGCGCAAACCTACGGCCTAAGTCAACGGGTCGGTGTAAACACGGCATTCAGCAAGGATATCATCATCGGATTGGATTACAATGGAAACATCGCCTTTTCCAAGAACTCCGCAAGCGAGAAATCGAATTATTCGGTCTATAAACATACCATTGGCAATTCCATTGCATTGACCTTGTTAAAAACATGGACGCTCAATTCAACATTCAACTACCTTTACAATGGCAGCATTCTGAATTCACCAAGTACAACAAGTTTGTTATGGAATGTCTCTATAGGCAAGAAATTGTTCAAGCGTAGGAATGCCGAAATCAATCTCACGGTTTTTGATCTATTTAATGACAATAAAAACATCAATCAGCAGGTCAGTGATCTTTGGGTACGAGTTTCGCAATCCAACGCCATAACGCGCTATGCCATATTAAGTTTTACCTACCATATCCGGGGACTTGGCGGAAAAGGAGAAATGAAAACCCGTCGTTAATATGCACCATCATCGCCAATCCACGTGGAACACCTCTCAATCGACGGTAAGCATGTAGCCCACTCCTCTGACATTGATAATCTTGATGCGATCATCCTGACTGAGGTATTTCCGGATACGGCTGATGAACACATCCAGACTCCGTCCCGTGAAATACTTATCATGGCTCCAATAGGCTCGCATGATATCCTCCCGCGGTATGACTTTATCTTTTTGTTCATACAGTTTCCGCAGCAGTTCACTTTCGCGGAAAGACAGCTTAAGTACCTCACCCTGATAAGTCAACTGATGTTTTAAGCTATCGAGGCTATAGTCTCCTATCATCAGCTTTTGGCCGAATAACATCTTAGGACTATTTTTCAACAAGGATTCTATCCGCACAACGAGCTCTTCAATCTTAAACGGCTTTTTGACATAATCGTCCCCGCCCAAACGAAATCCCCTCACAACATCCTCTGTCTGCACTTTGGCTGTCAAGAAGATAATGGGCACCTGCGTATCTGATTCGCGTATTTTTGTCGCCAATGTAAAGCCATCCATGACGGGCATCATGACATCGACGACCAAAATATCTGGCCGAGCCGCGGTAAATGCTTCCAAAGCTTCGTGACCATTACTGCAATGGGTAACATGAAATCCATTAGCTTCCAGGCTATCGGCAACGATCATTCCGAGACTTGGCTCGTCTTCTACATATAAAATTTCAATCATAGGGTTGTCATTCAATCAAAATATATTTCGGCCTTGTTTCAAAGACATCTTTCGGATAAATCAGCCTATTTACTGCGCTATAAAAAGCCCTATTTCCGCTCAGAAAAATAAACAATGCTGTTTATTCGTACGGTAATCGGATATTAAAGGTACTTCCTTTTTCCAGCTCACTATCGACGGTAATCTTGCCATCGTGCCTTTTTACCACCTGCTTGACATAAGCAAGCCCCAAACCAAAGCCCTTTACATCGTGCAGATTACCAGAAGGAACCCGAAAGAACATATCAAAAATCTGATTATGGTATTCTGAAGGAATTCCCTTACCATTATCTGTAATACGAATATGGACATTTTCTTTCATTTCCTTCACTTCCACTTCAATATAAACCTGCTGTCCAGCGTATTTTATCGCATTTTCCAATAAATTATTGATCACATTCTTTAGATGGGCTTCGTCGCCATTGATCCGTATTTCACTTGGAACAGCAATAAGCTTAAAGTCCACTTGCTTAATTTTATTCAGCTGAGCAACTTCAATGGCTCCCTTCACCATGGCGACAAGATCGAAGTCAGTACGTTGCAAAACAATGCCCCTTGTTGCATCGATATCCATTTGAAGTACTTTTTCAATCATATTGGATAGATGTTCCAGTTCTTTTTTGGAGATATTCAGATAGCGATTCATCTTTTCCCTATCATCCTGTACACCATACAACTGTATCGCTTCTATGGCTGCCATGACTGTAGATACCGGTGTTTTGAGTTCATGTGTCATGTTATCAACGAAGTTCTTACGCAGCTCGGCCATCTTATTTTGGTTGAGAATGGTTTTCATCAAATAGAAGAACGTCCCGAGCAGCAGTCCAATCAAGAGCAGTGAGATGAGCAGCTGCCAGCTTAAGCTATACAGCAGATACTTCCAATCCTCCTGAAACTTGATCACAAGAAATTCATTTTTTAATGGGTTGACCATCATGGGCCTTGTCCAAGCAAGATTTGCTTCGCGGTACTTACGGCGCGCATCTTTGATTTGATCGTGTGGAATCGTGACAATAGCCATTTCAAATGGTACTGAAATGCTCTTATTGTTCAGGGATTCTTTAAACTTTCTTTCGATTAAATTCAGATTGGCTTTGTTCATCTCAAAGTCGCGGAACAGAAAGGGCGGAACAATTGCGCCTTGCCCTTCCCGGTCTTTGGGAAACATTTTCTCCCGTCTGTTGTGGCTCTCGCGATCAAATCGCTCGTTTTTAGGTAGTTCGGTATTTACACGTTGTAAAGCCTTATCCAGTTCAGCAACGGGTACTAAGGTTGAAAGCTCGCGTTTTACATCTTGCAGGAGGCGATTCCGATCAGCCTCCGGGCCATCTAACTGCCGATCACCATTGCGCGCTTGGTATGCCTCCTGGACCGCATTGAAGAGCGAACGCTCAGCGGTAGAAAGAAACAGGTCGCGGCGATTTGTATAACTTCCATAAAGCCAAATCCCCAGTACTACAGTAATTCCTGCCCCTATTAAAACGATCAAACTGATCAGTAATTTAAATCTTCTACCCATAACTAAAACAAATTTAAATTACTAGATTTGCAATCGCTGTGGTAATTAACCATATTTAACAAAATATAACACTGATTAACAGTTCGCATTGATTACTTTTGCACTATTCAAAAATTAATATGATTAAAGACTTTAAGAGACGTAGTATTCAACTTTTACTTCCACTTTTTACATTGGCCGCTTTTGTTGGTTGTAATAAAGACATTTCGCTCTCATTGGATAGTTCAAGAGATGAAACAATCGGTTTAGTACCAATTGATACGGTTTCCGCCAAAGTTTCGACTTATCAATTGGACGATATTCCGACTTCCTCTACTGGAACAATGCTCGTTGGAAAGAATAGCAATGCTGTTACGGGCAGCATGAAGTCTACAGCCTATATGCGACTCGGAGTAGGAACGATAAGTAATGCTTCTATTCCAGATGACGCGACCTTGGATTCGGTGACTTTGGTATTAACACCAAACAAATACTCTTACGGTGATACAACGAAAGTACAAAAGATATCGGTACACCGTGTTACGGAAGAAATTACACAAACACAGATTGATTTAACCAAACCTGCTGATGAACGTCCTGTTTTTGTCACTTCAGCGGCAATCTTCAGTAAACAAAAGTTTGCCTATGAAAATACGCCATTGGCAGAACTTTCCTTTAAACCACGTATACAATCAGCAGATTCATTATTCTTTAGATTCAACAGTACCATTAGCAATGAGCTATTTACGATGATCAAAAATAATGACAACCGGATTCAGAACAGCACAAGCTTCCAAGAGTATTTCAAAGGATTGGCACTTGTTCCTGACAACGGCAACACGGCTTTGATCGGTTTTAAAGACACCGTATTTCTACAAGTTCACTATTCATTCCTGAATAATGAAGGAACGAAATCTGTTGGAAAGCAATATTTTTCCATTGACAACAAGGCCTATCAGTACAATCAGATTGAAGCAGATCGCTCTGCAACAAAGTTTGCGCCAATGAGTTTAAAAAATCCTCAAATTGCGAGTCAACAAACTGATGGAAATGTATTCTTAGAGGGTTCAACGGGTATTGTAGCAAAAATTGAGTTTCCAACGTTATTAGAATTGGTGAACAATCCATCAATTGCGGTGAACAAAGCTGAACTCGTCATTGAAGTCCCTAATGGAGCTTCCTCGATTTTTGATCAGCCTCAGAGTTTGGTCTTAATGGTGGCAAGTAATAATGGAAATCCGATTAGTTTGGTAACTTCACCTTATTCGACAACAACACAACAAGCAACATTAGTGCGTGGAAATGATTTTGGCTCGAATGGAACATATACATTCAATCTGATTGAATATTTAACAAAAATTAAAACAACAGCATACAATAATACTTCATTATATCTATCTTTACCGACATCGGGTTTGTTTTCAACTGGAAATAGGTTAATATTGGCAAAAGATAATGAGAATGATCCGAAAATTAAATTAAACATCCTTTATACTAAATTTCAATAATTTATGAACAAGAAAAATTGGCTACTCGTTTTATTAGCTTTTGTATTTACAGTTACAACTTTCTCTTCTTGTAAAAAAAGTGACGACAGCTCAACCAAATCAGACGAATGGTTTGCAAAAGCTGCTTTTAAAGGCCCACAAACTTCATCTGCTGCTAGCTTTTTGATAAATAATGTTGCATATGTCACTACTGGTCTAGCAAGTAATGCTGGTGGTAAGCCTTTCCGTGTGAAAGACACGTATGCGTATGATGCAGCATCAGATACTTGGGCTGAAAAAGCGCCTTTCACAGGTGTTGAGAGAAACGGTGCCATCGGTTTTTCCATTGGTAATATCGGTTATGTTGGTGGTGGAAATGACGGAACAAACAACCTAACAGATTTCTACAAATTTGACCCTACAGGTAATAACGGAAAAGGCACTTGGTCAAGCATTGCCCCACTTCCGATTGCTTTGTCTAATGCAGTCGCTTTTACTTTAAACGGTGCGGCTTATGTTGGAACAGGTGAAACTGTCGTTAGTGGTGGAACAACCAATACCAATGAGTTCTACAAATATGATCCTACTGCTAATACTTGGCAAGCAATCAGTGATGCGCCATTTTCTGCGAAAAGAAAAGCAGCATTCTCTTTTGTTGTCAATAATGTAGCTTACGTAGGTGGCGGTATCTCTAACGGTTCTTACCCAAAAGATTTCTATAAATTTGATGGTAGCAAATGGACTAAATTGAACGATCTAAACAGAGCAGATGATTCATATACTTACGATTTGACTCGTTCAAATGCTTCTGCTTTCGCAATCAATGGTACTCCATTCGTTGTTGGTGGTTACAAAAATGCGGTTATCAACAGCACTTGGAAATATAATATTTCTGGTGACTACTGGACAAATGACAACGGTGCTTTCGCTGGTTCAGCACGCCAAGATGCTATTGGTTTCTCTGTATTAAACAACGGTTATATCACAACTGGACTTAATGGTTCATCTCGTTTTGACGATACTTGGATGTTTACTCCGATTTATTAATCGAAATAAAATCAATATAAAGAAAGGAATGAAGTTTGAAACTTCATTCCTTTTTTTTGCTTCAAATATTGTGTTTCTATTGGTTAAAAAAGGATTTCTAGCTCTCTTTTATGGCTGTCCGCTATAGCGAAATCACTCATCAATAATAGCATATATCCGGCTATTATTTACTAATATAGGGCAACTCTCTTGTTCTTCATTAATTGAGGTATACCTGACGAGAGATTTGCTCGTCATAATGTTTCATTCTCTCCATGCAGTTTTAAAAGCTTCCGATACAGTTTTAAAAGCGATCTGTCTCAGCCCCGGGCCGTCATTATAGAAAAGATGGAATTGAAAACCTCACACAATAACATCCATACTTCAAAGAAGAATGGGGGCGCAATAAAAAACCTTGTCAGATAATTCTGACAAGGTTTCCATTTTATTCGAATGTGCAATACTGTCGCCCTCACAAAGAAGGATCAAGATCTGAAGTTCGTTTATTTTTCAACTGTCTTGATCTCGAATAATGTATTCCATAACTTCCCTGTTATAAAGAGACGCTTTCCAGCTTGGTCGTAAGCAATTCCATTCAATTCATTGTCATAAGCGGAAGTATGCTCATAGATACCCACAAGATTAATCCGTCCTTCTACCGCTCCTGTTTGCGGATTGATTATAACAATAACATCTTTTTGATAGACATTTGCGTAGACTTTGCCGTCTATATATTCCAGTTCATTAAGTTCATCCACTGGTCCAGCTTCATCGTAAACTCCGATAGCATTTAGCTCCTTACCGGTCGTTGCATCTAAAAAGAACAATTTATTGGATCCATCAGATTTTATCAAATGCTGCCCGTCGTAGGTCAAACCCCAACCTTCTTTACTATTTTCATATTTAAAGGAACTTTCCTTTACAAAAGAGTTTTTATCAAAGACATATCCTTCTCCTTGTTGCCACGTTAACATAAATAACTTATTACCTACCAATGTCATTCCTTCGGCAAAAGTCTTTTCATCAAATTTGATTTCCTTGAGTACTTTACCTGTTTTTAGGTCGACCTTTCTCAAGTTTGACTCACCATAACGGCCATTAGATTCGTAGAGAATACCATCAGCAAACTGTAGCCCTTGTGTAAAAGCTGTCGTATCGTGCGGGTATTTGTTGACAACCTCAAAACCATAGTTCTTCGCATTTTCAGGTACAACATAAAATGTACTTGAAACAGAATCGGGTTTTCCAGCATTGTATACCAAGGCGGAAATATTACGTGTACCATAGGCCATGTCTTTGGTATCTACCGTAATTGCCGTAGTATCAGTTGATGACCCCACATGTTTATCATCGACAAAATAAGCGACAGAGTCCATTGATACTGATTCAAATTTCAATTTCAACTGGACTTGAGCACCTTTTAAAACAGCTTGATTTGCTCCAGGGGAAGCAAATTCCAAACTTGATTTTTTTGACTTACAAGAAGCAAAAGCTAGCGCTGCAATTGCCATAAAATAAGTGATTTTTCTCATCTATGTATAATTATTTATAAGTACGTATCCTTAGCTATCCCAAAACGCATCTTTGATATGGTTGAGTACTGTTTTGGGGGATCTTGTTATTGCGACAACATCAAATCTGACTTCACCGACATAACCTGTTTTAAGGATATAAGCCTGTGCTGCACGAATCAGTAGTCGCTGTTTTTTGCGATCTACAAATTCGTAGGGTTCGCCGAAATCCGTTCCCGACCGTGTTTTTACTTCAACGAATACCAAGGTATCCCTGTCCACGACAATCAAATCTACTTCTAAATTCTTAAATCGCCAATTTCTTAACACTATTTTATAGCCTTGCTCCACGAGGTATTCCATGGCCATTTGCTCACCCCATTCGCCCGTTTCAAGATGCTTGGCCATATCAAGTATTACTTAACAATCGTATTTCCCAGAAAGCCTCCCAAGAGCCGTTCGGCTTCTTTAAGTTTCTGATATTTAAAAATAAGGACGTCTAGGTTTGCCACATCTTGTTCATGTTTCATTTCTTCACGAATATGATGCATTTCCGCCTCAATCTTACGTTTCTTAATCCGATAGATCGCTGTAACAACAAGTTGTTTTAAATGCTCATATTCTTGCGTTACATAAATTTTACGCTTATCGTCATTCCAATTTTCGCTGAGTGAATATTTGCTGGCAACACTATTAATCGCCAAATCGGATATGGTTGTATCCGAATTCGAATAAAATTGCTTGGCATCTGGAATTTCGTAGTTTTCTGCAGCATCTCTATAGACTTTTAAAATATAGGCCGCAGCTTTATCCTTAAATTCTATGTCGCTGATATTTCCCAGTAGCAGTCCTGCAACGGGAATATCCCCATCACCTTCCCAGGTTGCCAGATAATCCCCATAGTTGATTAGAATACGGACAATCTCTCGTTCCTGAAGAATTTCCGAAGTCAGTTGTACCGGTTGTTCGACATTCGCCATAGGAGCTACTCCCCCTCTTTCATCATCTGTCATGAAGAAATCCGGGGGTGGACCATCCATCCCAAAAGGTGGCATCCCTGCATTAGGCGGTGGGCTCTGGGGTTTACGAGCAGCATCCTTATCCGCCTTCTTTGCCCTATTGAGCCTAATCTTGTTGAGTTCTGCCAATAAAATGCGTTCTTCTATATCCAAAAGGCTGCTACATTCCCGGATAAAAACAGAAACCTTAATTTCATCGGGAATCAATGCAATACTCTCGACGACATCACGGATTACCGAAGCCCTTTTTATTGGATCGTTATTGGCATCGCGAAGCAGAATATTCGTTTTGTAGAAAATAAAGTCCTGCTGATTGGATTTGACATAATCTTTAAAAGCCGTGGCACCAAACTTTTGAACATAAGAGTCGGGGTCATTACCGTCGGGAAAAAGCAGCACTTTAACGTTTAAGCCTTCTTCGAGCAGCATATCTGTACCGCGTAGGGAGGCTTTGATCCCTGCTTCATCCCCATCATAAAGTATGGTCACATTCTTTGTGAATCTGGAAATAAGCTTGATCTGACCTGTTGTCAAAGACGTTCCCGAGGAGGAAACAACATTTTCGACTCCAGCTTGATGTACCGAAAGAACATCGGCATAGCCCTCTACCAAGTAGCAATTATCCTCTTCCATAATTGCTTTTTTGGCAAAATTCAATCCATACAGCACATCGGATTTATGGTAGATTTCGCTTTCGGGAGAGTTTACATATTTGGCGACCTTTTTATCCGTCTTTAGTGTCCGACCACCAAAGCCAATTACACGCCCTGTCAGGTTATGAATCGGAAACATGACCCGGCCACGGAAACGATCATATAAAGATTTATCATCACGTTCAATAGCCAAACCACTTGCAGCCAAATAATCTGGGTGAAAACCAGCTACCTGTGCTTTATCGACCAATGCAGTCCATTCTTCAGGCGAATAGCCCAATTCAAATTTTTTGATGATATCTTCTCGGTAGCCACGCTCCTTGAAATAGTTGAGTCCGATGACTTGACCCATTTCAGTTTTCCAGAGTTGTTCGGCAAAGAATTTACTGGCCCAAGCACTTAGGACATATAGACTTTCCCGTTTATCCTGCGCAGCAAGCTGGGCAGGAGAACGCTCGATTTCTTCAATTTGAATCGAATATTTATCGGCTAAATAACGGATCGCTTCCGGGTAAGAGAACTTTTCCAGTTCCATGACGAATTTAAGGGAATCTCCACCAACACCACAACCAAAACACTTATAAATACCCTTTGCAACTGAAACGTGGAAGGAAGGCGTCTTTTCATGGTGAAAAGGACAATTTCCAATCAGAGAAGTTCCCCGTTTCTTTAAATCAACGAAGTCCCCCACCACCTCTTCTATCCGTGCTGTTTCCAGTACTTTATCAATAACTTCCTGCTTTATCAAACCGTTTCTTTTTTAATGTAAAATTAGAATAAATCTTTTGCATCTCCACTACGAAATGCCTTCTTTAATGGCATTGCAGAAGGGCAATGAAACAAATAGAAGGAAAAACAATGGATGAGCCAGTTCGCCTAAATAAATTGTTTTGATATGCTGTGCTTTGTATTGCATATCAAAAGCAATTTATCTAAGTTTGTTCTTCAATTTATAGCTGATTAAGATAATCAAAATGAGCAAAACAATCAAGAAAATATGCTGTATCGGTGCTGGTTATGTCGGTGGACCTACCATGTCAGTTGTTGCAAAGCAATGTCCACATATTGAGATTACGATCGTCGACGTCAATGCCGCCCGTATCGCGGCTTGGAATGATGAGAATCTAGACAACCTTCCTGTATACGAACCAGGCTTACAAGAGATTGTTGCAGAAGCGCGTAATCGTAATTTGTTTTTCTCAACCGATATCGAAAAAGCTATCGACGAGGCCGACATGATTTTTATTTCGGTCAATACACCGACTAAGAATTACGGAAAAGGCAAGGGAATGGCTGCAGACTTAAAGTATATTGAACTTTGTGCACGACAGATCGCAGCGGTTGCCAAAAACGACAAAATTGTTGTTGAAAAATCGACTTTACCCGTTCGCACTGCGGCAGCTTTAAAAAGTATCCTTGATAACACGGGTAATGGTGTTAATTTCCATATTCTTTCCAATCCTGAATTTTTGGCTGAAGGCACAGCAATACAGGATTTAATCAATCCAGATCGTGTGCTTATAGGCGGAGAGAATGATGAAGCTATCGCCGCATTGGTCGACATCTATGCCCATTGGGTAAGTCGCGACAAGATTCTCACAACGAACCTTTGGTCATCTGAACTTTCAAAACTAACCGCAAATGCCTTTTTAGCACAACGTGTCTCCTCCATTAACTCCATCTCGGCACTATGCGAGAAAACAGGGGCAAACGTAGATGAAGTTTCCAAGGCGATTGGTATGGACTCCAGGATCGGATCCAAATTTCTGAAAGCTTCTGTAGGTTTTGGTGGCTCTTGTTTTCAAAAAGATATCCTCAATCTGGTTTATATTGCACGAAGTTACGGTCTCACAGAGGTTGCCGAGTATTGGGATCAAGTGATTTTGATGAATGATTATCAAAAACAGCGATTTGCGGACAACATTATCCAAACATTGTATAATACTGTATCGGGCAAAAAGATTGCATTCTTAGGCTGGGCATTCAAAAAAGACACCAATGATACGCGTGAATCTGCAGCGATTTATGTTGCAGATTATCTATTGAGTGAACAAGCTGAAATCACGGTCTATGACCCCAAAGTGTCCGCTGAACGTATCTATGCCGACCTAGATTATCTAAATACGCGCTCTTCGGAAGAAAATCGAGCTTTGGTAAAGGTTGTCAATACCGCCTATGAGGCTTGCAATGATGCACATGCAATTGCAGTATTGACTGAATGGGAGGAATTTAAGCATTATGATTGGGCCAAAATTAAGGAGCATATGAAAAAGCCTGCATTTGTGTTCGATGGCCGTAAACTATTGAACCGTAAGGAACTTGAAGACCTTGATTTTAAATATTACGCGATAGGCGAGTAATCAATATATAGATAAAAAGAACCCTCAGTATATAGTCGCATAGGTGTATGCAACTATAACTGAGGGTTTTGTTTGTGCCTGTTGTCAACGCGTAAGGAAAGAGAGATGAAACACAAGCGATGCAACAGGACTTTTTATCTTAATTATTTAGCATTCCATAAAACTCATTCATGTAATAAGCTTCTTGGAGTGCATCTCTGAAATTCTGCCATTGTTCTTCATCAAATGAAAATACGATATCTGGATAAGGTGTTTTCATAATCAACCGAAATTCACCATCTGGGAATGTGCTAAAAAAGAGCTCATCACCATTACTTTTCGTAATATTCAAGAAATCGAAGAATTTATTCCTCGTAAATGTCAGTACAAAACTTTGTTGCCAGATATAATATGTTTGACACTTATGGCAAACACTAATATGGGTATCTCCTCTTTGGCTTAGAATTTTTGTGTCACACATACTATCTGCATTTATTTAGACTCATTATAAATAATATTCAAATGTAAGAATAGTTTTTAGAATAACAAGTACCTGAACAAAAAAAAGGCGATATATTTCTATATCGCCTTTTTTTAATTAGAGAGCATTAATTTAAACCTCTCTTTTTCAATAGATATTTTGGATCTGGATCTGCACCTCTAAACGTACGGTACATTTTAGCAGGATCATCAGTACCTCCTTTTTCAAGGATATTTTTTCGGAAAGAATCCGCTGTTACTTGATCGTACAATGATTTTTCCTTGAAAGCTGCGAAGGCATCTGAATCCAATACTTCTGACCAGATATAGGCATAATAACCTGCAGAATATCCACCAGCGAAGATATGTTGAAAATATGTACTTCTATAGCGCGGAATAATAGCATCAATAATACCTATTTTTTTCATTGCTGTTTTTTCAAAGCCATTAATGTCTTTTGAAATTTCTTTTGTGGTAGCATGATAATCCATGTCTAACAACGCGGCAGAAAGGTATTCAACCGTTGCAAATCCTTGATCAAAGGTACCGGCCTTTTCCATTTTTTGAATCAATGAATCTGGCATTGCTTCTTTGGTCTTATAATGCTTAGCATATGTTCTTAACACCTCTGGATCTGCTGCCCAATTTTCCATCACTTGTGAAGGTAGTTCAACAAAGTCACGTGGTACAGAAGTTCCGGCCATAGAGCGGTATCTCACATTGGAAAGAAGACCATGCAGAGCATGTCCAAACTCATGGAACAAAGTAGTCGCTTCATCAAATGTCAACAAGGCAGGATTTTTTCCCACTGGTTTTGTGAAATTGCATACAATGGAAATTACTGGAGCAACACGTTTGCCATCTTTTGTCGACTGGTTACGGTAAGAAGTCATCCAGGCTCCCCCTCGTTTTGACTCTCGAGGGAAGAAATCGGCATATAGCAGACCTAAATGAGAACCGTCTTTGTCTTTAACTTCATACACTTCCACATCTTTATGGTAAGTTGGTACATTGTTTAAGGCTACGAACGTCAAACCATATAATTTATTAGCTACAGCAAACGCACCTTCACGAACTGCAGGAAGACTCAAATAAGGTTTAATTTCGTCCTCATTCAATGCGAAACGTTTTTTGCGAATAATTTCTGTATAATATCTCCAATCGTAAGGGGCCACAGCAAAATTACCTCCTTCAGCCTTTATTTCCTTTGCTATATCTGCTTCTTCACCTTTTGCTTTAGCGAGAGCTGGAGTCCAAAGTTTATTTAACAGTGCATAGACATTGGTCGGATTCTTCGCCATTGATTCCTCTAGGACATAGGCCGCATGTGAAGAATAACCTAATAATTTTGCTTTTTGAAGGCGAAGGTTTACAATTTTTTGAATGATCGCCTTGTTATCGTTGGTGTTATCTTGATTACCGCGTAGCTGATAAGCCTCCCAAAGTTGCTTTCTCAGTTCACGATTTTTTGCATATTGAAGAAAGGGCATAATGGAAGGATTCTGTAAGGTAAACACCCACTTATCCTTCTTTCCTTTTGCTACGGCTTCTTCAGCTGCTGCTGTTTTCAACGATTCAGGCAAGCCTTCCAATTGGCTAGCAGAATCAACGACCAGTGTATAAGCGTTGGTTTCAGCAAGCAAATTTTGTCCGAATTGCGTTGTTAATGTTGAAAGCTCAGCATTAATTTTTTTCATTTTTTCCTTATCAGCATCCTTTAAATTCGCTCCGGAACGTACAAAACTCTTATAGGTTTCCTCCAACAGTTTATTGTCCTGTTCGTCTAATCCAAGTGTATTTCGACTGCTCCAAACTGTTTTGATACGGTCAAATAGTTTGGTATTCATCGAGATTTCATCAGAATGACTCGATAAGATGGGAGCCAAATCTTTTGCTATCGCCTGAATACTATCATTTGTATTGGCACTATTTAGATTATAAAATACAGTAGATACATTATTCAATAATCCACCTGCATTTTCTAGAGCGACTATCGTATTTTGAAATGTTGCTTTATCCGAATTGTTGACTATCGTGTCAATTTCCAAATTGTGTACTTTTATCGCTTCATCAAAAGCTGGCCTAAAATGCTCTGTTTTGATCTTGTCAAAAGGCGGTACATTAAATGGGGTTTCGTAAGCCAATAAAAGAGGATTATCTGTCATCACTTTTTTTTCCTCACAACCAACAAATGCAGTTGCCACTATCGCAAAAAATGGCAAAAGTTGTCTTTTCTTCATATTATCTGATTATTCCTGATTTTTTTTCAAAGATAATAAAATTAGGCAAATGGTCGGCCTTGTTGGAGAGGGGTTGCAGAAGAACATGAAAACAGTCATCGTATTGTAAAACAAAAACTTATTCATAAACCTTGTTAAAAATAATCTGTCAATTTGAGTAAAAATATTTTAATGAGCGATATTAACCGTTTCTTTTGGAGATGTGCGGGGGTACATCAAGAAACTCTTGAAAAATATCCGGAAGAGCATAGTAAGTACACAGCCATAGGTGCTACTATTTTTTTTACGGGATTGTTTGCCAGCCTTTCGGGTGGCTATGCCATGTATTTCGTATTTAGTGGTGGGGCATTTGACTGGCTTTTGGCCATTGTATTTGGCATCATTTGGGGTTTAGCGATATTCAATATGGATCGCTATATTGTACTCAGTATAAATAAATCAAAAAGTGGCCTTATGCAGCTTCTGCAGGCTCTTCCTCGAATTTTATTGGCAATTTTGATTGGTTTGGTTATCTCTAGGCCGTTGGAGTTAAAAATCTTCGATAAAGAGATTCGAGAAAACCTCCGTGTACGTTTTCTCGCCGATCAACGCGCTAAAATCGACACGCTCAACAGTACTTTCAATAAGAAATATGCCAATGAGGTTTCACTTTTAAAAGCGATTACGGTCGAACGTGATTCATTGGAAGCTAGTATTAAAAATGATCGTACAAAATTGAATTACGAGATATTCGGGAACAAAACAACTGAAACATCTGGTGTCATGGGATATGGCCCTTATGCCAAAATGAAAGAAGAAGAGCTGAAGAAAAAAGAAGGCTATTTGGACACTTTACGGAACAAGATAACGACCCAGCAAAACGCAATACGTCAGAAACAGAAATTTGAAGGGATATTGGACCAAAAAGTCTTATCCAACGCTTCGTTGGACAGCGCTGTCAATGTCGCTGGTTTTGCAGACCGTAATTCTGCGCTGGGCAATCTAAGGTACGATGCCAATGGAAAGGTCAACGAATCCAATGCAAATGCTGTGTTTTTTATTGCGCTGCTTTTTGTCTTCCTCGAATGTCTTCCGGTAATCGTCAAGCTCTTAGCAGGAAAGGATCCTTATGACAACGAAGTCCAAAACCAAAGGACTATTCATGATTACGAATCAGACACCAATGTCACTGTTCAAAAAGAAGCTGTAGATCGTTTAAAGGATACCTATGTGGATGTTTCCATCAATAAACGGATGAAAGAGCTTTAGCAGAACCTCTAGCATAAGTTAGCAGAGCAGGCTTTGCTTTGCACGGTTAAAAATTATAAACGGGCTTACCTTTCGGCAAGCCCATTTTTGTTAATCTTCCTCATCTAAAAATTTGGAATCGATCTGTTTATTTGCTTTGGCTCCTAAACGTTTTAATTTCTCCACTTTTCCGATCACGTTCCCAGCGCCTGTAGAGAGCTTTTTAGTTGCATCTTCATGGCTTTTTAATGCGCGCTCCAACTGATTTTGCACCTGTTCCATATCGTTCAGAAAGCTCACAAATTTATCGTAAAGGCTCCCTGCTTCTTTCGCTATTTCAATTACATTCCTGGTCTGACGTTCCTGTTTCCAGATACTGGCGATAGTACGCAATGTCGCCAACAATGTCGAAGGGCTAACGATGACAACCTTACGATCCCAAGCATCGCTAAATAGATCCGGTTTTTCAGCGACGGACATACTCAATGCAGATTCAATCGGCATAAACAGCAGGACAAATTCCGGCGATTCTATACCATATAACTCGTGATAGTTTTTTGCGGAAAGTTCTTTCACGTGATTTTCCACAGACTGTACATGTTGTTTTGCGAAAATTGCGCGGTCCTCGTCCGTCTCAGCATTGACCCAACGTTCGTAGGCAATCAGCGAAACTTTTGAATCCACAATCAGATGTTTATCTTCAGGAAGGTCGATAATCGCGTCGGGTTGCATTCTTCTTCCTTCGGCATCCATAAGAGAGACCTGTAATCTAAATTCGCGATCGCGCATAAGTCCCGAACGCTCCAAAACCCGCTCTAAAATTACCTCGCCCCAATTGCCCTGCTTTTTGGTATCCCCTTTTAATGCCTTGGTTAGGCTATTGGCTTCGTCTTTAATTTTAAGACTCTGTTCGACCAGCTGAAGGACAACTCCCTTTAAAGAATTTCTTTCCGCGGCCTCTTGATTGTAATTTTTATCGACTTTCTCTTCAAACAATTTGATTTTTTCCTTCAATGGATCCAAGATCAAGCCCAGGGAACGATGATTGGTCTCTGTAAACTTTTGTGTCTTCTCTTCCAATATTTTATTGGCAATAACCTGAAACTCATTGTTGAATTGTCGTTTAATCTCTGCGATTTCATTCTTCTGTTCCTGAAATTTATCGAGCTGCGCCTCATAAAAAGAACGTGTACTCTCTAAAGACCGCTCTGCGACCAGAAGATTCTCCCGTTCCTTATCCAATTCATTTTTTAGCATAAGACGTTCTTCCAGCAAACTTTGTTCCCGCTGTTGCGATCTAGCAAGTTCAATTTTTAGTGTTTCAACCTCTTTATTGTACGCGGGACCAGTACTGGTATCGGTATTCTTTTTTAGTACCAATACGATCAAAATGACCAATAACAATACGATTCCCGCAAAGAAAAATATTTCCATGATTTGTATTTTCTGAAGATGGTGTATGCTTACCTGAGCAGGTCTATTTTGCCATCACTGCATTTAACTAAACCTATAACGCCTCAATCTTAATGAATCGGCACCACTAAAAAACAGATAACTCCAATCTGTTATCAGTTTGCACGATGTATTACACACTTCTCTATGATAAGGCGTAATACCAATGCCCCACTTAGTGGTACATTATTGTAACTTTTGGTGTGTTTTCCACCATAGATCAGGCATTTCACCTGAAACAGCCAATTGGTAGTCTTCATAACGGCAAGGCACGAGGTAATAGCGTTCATTGACTGATTTAGATCCAAAATAAGGCACTTGAATCCACCAGCGGTCCGATTTTTTACTTTTCACAAAGACCAATTCATGCTCTTCATTTTCCAGTGTCGTGCGATAAATGATATAAGATGATTTAGGGTACAGTGGCGTATCTTGTTTGCGGTTATAGTAACCATCAATAAAGCACCAGATCATTTGGGAGACCAACATAGCCGTCTGCTCCATTGGATCAAATGTTGGATTGAATTCATAAAAACCGATGGAAGAACATTTATCCGACATCCCGGCATAGCGGGCGAGTTGACAAGCTTCATCGCCAAATAAACCATTGGGCATTGCATTGGCATTTCCAGGTGCTTCAGAGGCCCGAATGGCTCCTATGTCAAAACTAATTAAATCCGCTGCTCGGATCAAAGGCTCTGATTGGTCCATTTTACCGGCAATCATACCGACTCGTGTTGCATTAAAAAATAGTTTATCATACATATTGATAGACTCTTTACTTACGAGATAGGTTTGATAGGCTATGGCATTTAAATTGAATAAATAGTCCGGCTGGTGCAAGATAATATGGTTCACATAAGATCGGGAATTCAGGCTTACATTTTCAGCATTTTCCTCATCAAGGTCAAAACGAGCATCTATAATTGCCAGCTCTATCTTTCGCTCTAAGTTTTGATACCCCAAATATTGTGCATAGGTAAGGTCCTGTCCACCACCAATGATAATCGGAAGAATATTTTCTTTGACCAGTTCCTCGACGACAGATTTTAAAGCGATATAGGTATCTTGAATTGTATTACCGGCTTTGATATTTCCCAAATCAACGATATTCATCTTATAATCGCCCTGATATAGCGCATAGAGATGTTTTCGTACTGCATCCGGCGCCTTATCCGTTCCGTTATTATTCATGGATGCACGGTCTTCCTCCACACCGACAATAGCCAATTGAGGCTGTTTATCCACTTCCCAGCTCGGAAAATCTATTTCATAGGCTTGAATAATGTTTCCTAGTTGAGAACTCAAGAACCCATGCTCAGGAGCAAAACCTGTAATTGAAATCGGGCTAAAGAATACGGACAGTGATGACATAAGCTATAATTTGTAAAATTTCCTATTTGTTCTGAAAACGACTGTTTTAATTGGACTGAAAGAATCTACCTTGGCTTTCATGGCGTTTGATACCCGCGAAAGCATGAAGGTTTTCAGGATGCAATTCACACAAATATCCATTTATTAACTAACTTTTGAAAACATTATTTTTAACAGTATCTTTATCAAGTGATATTAATAACTGGAGGAACAGGTTTTTTAGGGTCTACACTAATCAGACAGTTGATAGACCAAGGAATTGACGTCATTGCCATCAAAAGAGCTCAATCGACTATTCCGGCCTCGTTGTTATCGTCTTCGTTGGTGCAATGGATCGACGCTGATATCAACAATTATTTTGAATTAGAAGATGCTCTTGATGGGGTTACTAAAGTATTCCATTGTGCAGCATTGGTTTCCTACCAAAAGAAAGACGCTAAGGCACTCTTTAAAGTGAACGTGGAAGGAACGACAAATCTGGTCAATCTTTGCCTTGAAAAGGGTATTCGCCTACTTCATGTCAGCTCGATCGCAGCTTTAGGGACAAATCGAGACAACCTTCCGGTATCCGAGAAAGACCATTGGGAACACAATTCATTGACATCGAACTATTCGTTATCAAAATATCAGGCGGAGATGGAGGTCTGGCGTGGCATTACCGAAGGTTTAAGTGCAGTTATTGTCAACCCCTCAGTAATTTTAGGTGCTTCGGCAAACGAGAAAGGCTCTGGAGCTATTTTTTCGATGATCAATAAAGGTCTACGATTTTATCCGAAAGGAAGTGTCGGCGTTGTTGACGTTGAAGATGTTGCTGCAATCATGATTCAATTAATGGGAAGAGATGATATCACGGCTGAGCGCTATATCATCAATCATCTCAATATAAGCAACAAGGATCTGCTGAGCGTGGCAAGTGTATTAATGAATAGGCCTGAACCGACAATCGAAGTTTCTGAAACCTTACTCCAAATTGCCTCTACTGTTTCCAGCATGCTTTCCGTATTTAAAAAATCGGATACGACATTGACAAAGGAAACAGCGGCAGCGTCAAGTGCCAAATTGCAGTATTCCAACGCTAAAATCCAGGAACTTCTAAACCACAGTTATCGACCTTTGGAACAAACGCTAAAGGAAATTGCAGATTTATATAACAAACAGTAAAACTATAACATAACAAACAACCAAACCTTGAAACCGTCGGAAACCTACCGATATCGGAGATCTGCATTCAGCGCTATTGCTCACGATCGTTTCATAAAAAAATAACAAGATGAAAAACTATTACATCATTGATTTCGATAGTACATTTACGCAAGTAGAGGCACTTGATGAACTTGCACGGATCTCCCTTGAGAACCATCCGGATCGCGAATCTATCTATCACGAAATTGAGCGGTACACCAATCTTGCCATGGAGGGTAAACTATCTTTCCGTGAGGCTTTGGCTGGTCGCGTCAAACTTTTAAATGCCAACAAATCTCATCTGGATAAACTTGTTTCACATCTTAAGAAAAAGGTTTCAACCTCTTTTTCCCGAAATCGTGAATTTTTCAAGAAACACGCCGACACCGCATGGATTGTTTCAGGAGGTTTTAAGGAGTTTATTACTCCTGTTGTTACACCATATCATATCAAGACTGAAAATATCTATGCCAATACATTCAGATTTGATGAAGAAGGTAATATCATCGGTTTTGATGAAGAGAATCCATTATCAAATGAAGGTGGAAAAGTGCAATTATTAAAACAGTTAAATATTGAAGGAAGACTATTTGGCATTGGTGACGGTTATTCAGATTTTCAACTGAAAGAATCGGGATTAATTGAAAAATTCTTTGCATTTACAGAGAATATCCAACGTAAAAGTGTCACTGAGAAAGCAGACTTCATCACACCTAGTTTTGATGAGTTCTTATATGTAAATGATCTGCCCCGTGCAATATCCTATCCTAAAAACCGTATCCTTTGTTTGATCGTGGGTGATGTACCAGAAATAGCGGCTCATATCTTAAAAAGAGACGGTTTTTCTATCCGCACAAAAGATACCTTCGAAGAAAAGTATGTGAAAGATGTAGGGATGCTTCTATTGGGGGACAATATCGATATCAGTGATGAGCAACTCCAACATGCTGACAAATTAAAAACGATCGGATATTTGGGTGATATCAGAGGGCATATCAATAAGGATATCTGCAATGCTAAAGGTATTGTCGTTTTTGATGATAAGAAAAATAAAAAGAAAAATTCCGAGTTTATACCTCGCCGGATGGCCGATTTTATCAACAATGGTGATACTTATTTAAGTCGCAACTTCCCAAATCTGATTTTACCAAAAGTAAAACAGGTAACGAGATTATTGCATATCCACCAAAACGTTCCCGGAATTATGGCGCAGATCAATAAGGTCTATGCCCAAAATAACATCAATATCGTTGCCCAATTTCTAATGACCAAAAGTGATATTGGCTATGCGGTAACCGATATACAAGGTGAATATGATAAAGATCTATTGAAACAACTCAAACAGATCGACAATACAATTAAGTTCAGAATATTGTATTAATAGCAAGCGGCGGTAAATATGGGCGGCAGCTATTGCCTGCTTAAATTCCGGCTTATAAAACGAGAAATTTATTCAGGCACACTTGCAGTGTGCCTGACTTTTCGCTCAACAACTCTTTTTATACTAAAACATAGATTATGTCCTTACATCAAGATGCCGAATTAAAGAAAGCTGTACTTGACCTACCTCAGAAGGAAAAAGACAAACTCCTTGTACGCCTGATAAGCAAGGACAAAATGCTGATCAAACAATTGCATTTCCAATTACTGGAAAATGCGGACGATTTAGAGGAACGTATTGAAAAACTACGAAAGCAACTGGCGCAATTGTTCGATATTGGTTTAAGTCAAATTGGCAATACGCCACAACACAGTCATTTTATTGCACTTAGCAAGCTGGTGAAACAAGCAAGCGGTTTAGTGAATGAACACGAAAAAGTCACCAAGGACAAAATCAGTGAAGTAGAATTTAGATGCTATATCCTGAAGAGAACCATTGCTGATTACGACAGACTTTTCGACTCCTCCTATCAGTCTGCCGCCCACAAATTGCATAAATATATAACAGGGCGTATAAAGCATGCGGTGGGTAAATACAGTAAACTTCATGAGGACTTTCAGTTTGACTACCGGGAAGATTTTCAAAATACACTGGATGCTTTTGGTAATACAACACTTAAAAGCTATATTAGTGAACAGAAGATTGACCTCGACCTAAATTAGTCATGAGAAATAGTAAAAACCGTGTTAAAATTGGATCCTTTCATGTTACAGCTTACGAGCAATATAAATTAATTTACTTGGCCACATTGTTGGTGTTGCTCGCTTTTGCCTACACCTTTTACCTCGCGAAATAAACTCCCGCACAGATCAATCTGTGATAGCTTTTGAGTTCTCCAAAGTCATGCCCTTCTTAATGAGGGATTCAGCCATTTTTTTACCAAAAAATTTAGTACTTCATACCCAATACTTGATACTATTTCGTTAAATTCGCAATTATTCGAAATTTTTGCTCGTGGGAATTCAAGAAATATTAGAAAAATACAGCCAAAGCGAATCTGTCCAGTCGCTTACCAAGGCTATACAATCCAAAAACCCAAAGATTCAGCTGAAAGGGCTTATTGGATCTTCGGATGCGTTCATAGCCGTATCTTCTTACAACTTACAGGAACGTCCAATGGTCTTTATTTTACCGACTCATGAAGACGCTTCTTATTTTTTAAGTGATCTGGAAAGCCTGTTGGATAAGCAGGTTCTTTTTTTTCCTTCGTCTTATCGCAAAGCTTTTGATTTTACACAAACTGACTCTGCCAATGTATTGCAACGTGCGGAGACTTTAAGTTCACTCAACCATACTTCGGAATTACCGAAAATGGTTGTGACTTATCCGGAGGCTATTGCTGAGAAAGTGATCAACCGCAACGATCTGGATAAAAATACATTGGAAATAACAGAAAACACCGCTCTAAGTATTGATTTCATCAACGAATTTTTGATCGAATATGATTTCGAACGTGTAGACTTTGTGTATGAACCGGGGCAATTTGCGATACGCGGTGGCATTGTAGATATCTTCTCTTTTTCGAATGACCTCCCATACCGCATTGAATTCTTTGGCGATGACATCGAAAGCATACGTACATTTGACATTGAGTCCCAGCTGTCTGTCAAAAAAATCCATAAAGTAACCATTGTACCGAATGTCCAAGCGAAATTCCTGACATCCCAACACATTTCCTTATTGGAATATGTAGATCAGGACGCTACGATCTGGATCAAAGACGCTCAATTTACGTTAGATATTGTAAAAGATGGGTTAAAAAAAGCGGAAAAATTATGGGCGGGGCTAACAGATAAGCAGAAAAAGGATAATCCCGAATGGCATAATCCAGCCTATGAGTTTACAGATGAGAAGAATCTCAATGCCTTATTCTTTGAGTTCCCTATCATCGAATTCGGCAAACAGTTCTTTTATAAAGCTGAGGTAACACTCAAGTTCGATATCCACCCGCAACCTTCGTTCAATAAGGATTTTAATCTCTTAATCCATAATTTCAAGGAGAATGAGGGCCAGCGGATCCAGAATCTGATCTTTTCAGATTCAACCAAACAGGTCGAACGTATCTATACGATTCTAGAAGATCTCGATAAATCAGCGACCTTTATTCCAATTCATAAAGCTTTACGCGAAGGTTTTAGAGACGACAGTTTAAAGTTGGCCTGTTACACGGATCACCAGATATTTGACCGCTATTATAAATATAAACGTAAGAAGGCTTACGAGCGCTCGCAGGCAATTACGCTCAAAGATCTACGGGATCTTAAACCTGGTGACTTCATTACCCATATTGACCACGGTGTTGGTCGCTATGGAGGGTTGGAAAAAGTGGACGTCAACGGTAAATCTCAGGAAATGATCCGCCTGATCTATGCAGACAACGACCTTTTGTATGTAAACATCAACTCCTTAAACCGTATCTCCAAATATTCCGGAAAAGAGGGTACTGTTCCCAAAATGAATAAACTGGGTACCGATGCTTGGGACAAACTCAAAAAGACGACCAAGAAAAAAGTTAAGGATATTGCGCGCGACCTGATCATGCTTTATGCCAAACGAAAGGCCCAGCATGGAAATGCGTTCTCACCGGATAGCTACTTACAGAATGAACTGGAGGCCTCCTTTATCTATGAGGATACACCCGATCAGGAAAAGGCTACTGCCGATGTAAAAAAGGATATGGAATCGCCGCATCCGATGGACCGATTGATTTGTGGGGATGTTGGCTTCGGAAAAACGGAGGTTGCCATCCGTGCAGCCTTCAAAGCTGTAGCAGACAGTAAACAAGTTGCTGTCCTGGTACCGACGACAATTCTTGCATTACAGCACTACCGGACATTTTCGGAGCGCCTAAAGGGCCTTCCATGCACGATCGACTATATTAATCGTTTCAAAACGAGCAAACAGATCAAAGATACCTTAGCCAGGCTCGCTGAAGGAAAAATAGACATTATCATTGGCACCCATCGCCTTGTTAGCAAAGATGTCAAGTTCAAAGATCTTGGTCTAATGATTATTGATGAGGAACAAAAGTTTGGGGTTGCAGTAAAGGAAAAATTGAAGGTCATGCGCGCGAATGTAGACTCACTGACATTGACAGCAACGCCAATTCCAAGAACATTGCACTTTTCATTGATGGGCGCCCGCGATCTGAGTATCATCTCGACCCCACCACCCAACCGGCAGCCTGTACAGACCGAACTCCACGTTTTCAATGAAACACTGATCGGAGAGGCCGTCAGTTACGAACTTGATCGTGGTGGACAGGTATTCTTTATCCATAATCGGGTCGCAGATCTTCCGCAGCTGGGCAATTTGATTCGCAAGCTGGTTCCAGGAGCACGGGTCGGTGTTGCACATGGCCAATTGGAGGGTGATGAGCTCGAGGATGTGATGCTTAAGTTTATCAATCACGATTTCGATGTCTTAATCGCAACAACAATTATTGAAGCGGGTCTTGATATTCCAAACGCGAATACGATTATTATTAATCATGCACATATGTTCGGACTGAGTGACCTGCACCAAATGCGGGGTCGGGTCGGTCGCTCTAATAAAAAGGCCTTCTGTTATCTACTGAGTCCACCATTGTCGACTTTAACGTCGGAAGCCTATAAACGACTTTCTGCGATAGAAGAATTCTCTGAACTCGGCTCTGGATTTAATGTTGCCATGCGCGATTTGGATATACGTGGCTCGGGAAACCTATTAGGTGGCGAACAGTCGGGATTTATTGCCGAGATCGGTTTCGAGATGTATCATAAAATCTTGGACGAAGCTATTCAGGAACTGAAAGAGGATGAGTTTTCAGCAGTATTCGCTGATGAGAAAGAACGAAAATATGTGTCCTTTACACAGATTGACACCGACCTCGAGGTATTGATCCCGGATGAATATGTAACCAATATCACTGAACGATATAATCTGTATACGGAACTCTCTAAATTGGAAAACGAGCAGCAATTGGCAGCGTTTGAAAAAGAACTTGAAGATCGCTTTGGCCCTATCCCACGAGAAGTCTTTGAATTATTCAATACACTCCGTTTACAGTGGTTTGGCAAAACGATCGGATTCGAAAAAATAGCCTATAAAAAGCATACACTGAAAGGTTATTTTGTCAATAACCCCAAGTCGAGCTACTTTGAATCTGATCAATTCGGCCGAGTACTGTCCTTTGTACAAAGCCATCCGGAGATCAGCAACCTCAAAGAAGTCAAAGGCCAGCTTCGTTTAGCATTAAACAATGTGAATACCATTGGATATGCATTGAGCCTGCTGAGAGAAATGTTGTAAGATATATTGATGCATCCGATATAAATAAAATCTACATATTGAGTAGATTTTATTTATATTTGATATACAAGACAAACCTTCTTCGAGCTGTTAGCACCAACAGTGCTTTCAAACGAGCTAAGGGTTCCTTACGATCAAAGATTCGACAAGATCGAGTTATGGATTCTTAAGGCGATACAAGCATCAATCAATATTATTAGTATGGCTACCAATACCGAAACGATACTCGTCCATGAAGGACAGCAATTCAACCAGACATCTGCAGTAACTACTCCAATCTATCAGACATCCACATACATTGCAGATCCTGACCCAACGGAATACATCAAGGCTGCTACCGAACCGAAACACCCTTATTTTTATCATCGCCATGGCAACCCAACGAATAGCCAAGTAGCGTCCATCCTAGCAAAATTGGAAAAAACGGAGGATGCACTTGTATTTGCAACAGGTATGGCAGCGATCAGTACAGCCATATTGGCCATCGTTAAATCGGGCGATCATATTGTCGCCCAACATGCACATTATTCCGGAACAGCTATTTTCTTTAAAGAGTTCCTAACAGATTATGGCATCACGGTTACGGCTGTGGATCAAACAGATGTTTCAGCTTTTGAGAAGGCTATTCAAACAAATACCAAACTGATTTATATAGAGACTCCATCGAATCCAAACCTCAACATTAGCGATTTAAAAGCACTCGGAGAGCTTGCCAGAAAACATGGAATCCAGAGTATGGTCGATAATACATTTGCCTCCCCTATCAACCAAACACCGACAGATTTTGGAATAGACGTCGTTGTCCACAGCGCCACGAAATATTTGGGCGGACACAGCGACCTCACCGCGGGTATCGTCTGCGGTACGCAGCACTATATCGCCAGCGTATGGAAACGATCCGTCGCTTTGGGAGCATCACTTGCACCGCTTGATTCCTGGTTACTATTACGGGGATTGAAAACATTAAGTCTACGCGTCAAACAGATCAATACAAATGCGCTGAAGCTAGCCGAATTTCTGGATCAACATCCAAAAATAAAAAAAGTCAGTTATCCTGGATTACCCAATCACCC
Source organism: Sphingobacterium sp. UBA1897 (assembly GCF_002337775.1). Lineage (NCBI taxonomy): Bacteria > Pseudomonadati > Bacteroidota > Sphingobacteriia > Sphingobacteriales > Sphingobacteriaceae > Sphingobacterium > Sphingobacterium sp. UBA1897. Next base: position 227,169 of record NZ_DDGR01000018.1, on the reverse strand, counting down.
ACAACATGAGCTCGCGGCCCAACAAATGAACGGTTTCTCCGGTATGCTTTGCATCGATGTCAACGGTAAAGATGAAGAAGAGGCATTTTTAAATGCACAGAAACTCATCAATGGGCTGCATATATTTATCAACGCGGCCAGTTTGGGAGGGGTCGAATCGCTTATTGTACACCCCGCGAGTATGTGGGGCGGTCATCATACGAAGGAACAGAAAGAAGCTTCCGGAATCACGCTAGGCATGTTGCGCATCTCTGTTGGAATCGAACATGCCGATGATCTAATCGCCGACTTAAAACAGGCATTAGACCAGCTTAACTAGGACTTGTGTAGTAAGTCGTTATCAAAAAAGACAAAAAATAAGGGGAATAGCATGAACATGCTATTCCCCTTACTGTACCTACTTTTTTATCAAAGTACGCGGGTACCATCGGCAATCCTGACCTGAATAACCGAAAGTTCTTTATCAAATTTCTGTTTGTATTCTTTTTCGAGTGTTGGTAAAATTGAAGGTAATACACCTTCTTTGACGATATTGATCGTACAGCCACCGAAACCGCCGCCCATCATTCGGGCACCGATCACCTCAGGAAATTGCTTGACGTAATCCACTAAATAATCCAGTTCCGGGCAACTGACTTCATACACTTTACTTAACCCCTCATGGCTCTGAAAAATATACTGTCCAAGCTGAACAACATCTCCTGAACGTAGTGCATCACAAGATTTCTCTACGCGTTCATTTTCACGGACCACAAAACTAGCTTTCGCATAAATATCGGCATCTTTATCTTTCACCAATTCATCAAGCATCGCTATGGTTACATCACGTAGGTTCTTGACTTCCGGGTATTTTTCCTGTACCCATGCAGACGCCTGTTCGCATTGTTCACGACGTGTATTGTAAGCTGTAGAAGCTAATGAATGTTTTACGTTTGTATTCAATAACACAACTTCATAACCCTTAAGATCAAGTGGCACATACTCGAAACCCAAACTACGGCAATCCAGTTTGATGACATTTTTCTCTTTACCAAAAGCTGAAGCAAACTGATCCATAATACCACACATCACACCAGCGTAGGTATGTTCAGCTTTTTGTGCAATCTGTGGAATATCAAGTCGTTCGACCTGTAAATCGAACAGTTCGCTGAGCGCCAAGGTAACGGCACACTCAACGGCCGCTGAAGACGATAATCCGGCCCCCAATGGTACATCGCCATCGATATACAGGTTGAATCCACCTAGCGTTGCCCCACGTTTCTGATACTGATCAACTACACCGAGAATATAGTTTGGCCAATGTTTTTCTGAGATTGCAATATCTGCTAGTTTTACCTCATGACGTTCTTTATAATCTTCCGCATAAAGCACAATGTTATCATCCGATCGCTTACTTACAGCAACGTATATTGCTTTATCAATTGCAGCAGGCAATACAAATCCATCGTTATAATCCGTATGTTCTCCAATAATATTAATCCGTCCGGGGGAAGTAACGACAAGAGGTTCCTCCTGGTAGAGTTCTTTAAATTTGTTTACAATTGTATCTTTTGTTATCATCTTATTTAGCTTTATAATGTACTGTCGAACAATTTCGCAACTGTTCTGCGGCAACTTCCGGTGTGATATCACGTTGTGGATTTGCTAGCATCTCATAACCCACCATAAACTTTTTAACGGTAGCAGAACGTAACAATGGTGGATAGAAGTGCATATGCCAATGCCACTCTGGGTGATCACCATCATTTACCGGGGCCTGATGCATTCCTGCAGAATAGGGAAAGGATGTTTTGAAGAGATTGTCATATCGCGTCGTCAATAACTTGAGGATAGCGGCAAAATCCGTCTTCTCCTTCTCGTCAAACCCGGCAATGTTTTGGATAGATCGTTTGCTGACAATCATCGTTTCGTAAGGCCAGGCAGCCCAAAAAGGGACTAGAGAAACAAAAGAATCATTTTCGTCAATAATGCGTTCCTCTTTTCTCAACTCCGCTTTAACATAGTCTGACAGGATTGTACGTTGATATTTGTTGAAATATTGCTGTTGCTGAACGCATTCTTTTTGGATTTCTACTGGCAAATGATTTTGTGACCAGATCTGTCCGTGGGGATGTGGGTTACTACAGCCCATGATCGCGCCTTTATTTTCGAAAATTTGAATGTATTTGATCCAGTCAACCTTGGAGAGTTCGACAAATTCCTTTTGCCAAAGATCAACCACCGATTTGATTGCGGCCTGATCCATTTCGGGTAGTGTAAGATCGTGGCGTGGTGTGAATGCAATTACCTTACAGATCCCTCTTTCGGTCTCTGCGACAAATAATTCATCCTCATTAAATTCCTGTTGGCTTGTATCTTTTAATAAAGCCGAGAAATCGTTCACGAAGACAAAACTTTCTTTATAATCTGGATTGACATCACCATCTGCTCGTTTATTTGTCGGACACAAATAGCATTGTGGATCATATTCGGGTCTATTATCCCCGGGGAGATCCTCCACTTGCCCTTGCCATGGTCTTTTACTACGATGCGGAGACACAAGTACTTTTTCCCCGGTAAGAATATTAACACGTGTGTGGGGAGAGTCCCCAAAGTTTAAAGTTGATTGCATGTTATGTATAACTGGTGTACAGAATACACAATTATAGCTATATTAACTCAAAAGTCAAAGGGGATTTTTTAGGCTTTAAACTTTGGGTCATGCGCTTTTAGCAATTCGAATATGGTAATTTCAGGCAGAATTCCAACGCGTCCTGGATAACCCAAAAAACCATAGCCGACATTCACATATAATCGTTTGTTCTGTTGTTCACGATATAGCCCTGCCCATTCCTTATAGATATATTGTACTGGACTCCATTGCAACATCTCGGACCTTACGCCAAATTGCATACCGTGGGTATGTCCGGCAAACATCACATCCACGTCGGTATCCAATACCTGAGCCCGCCAATGCGAGGGGTCGTGAGATAACAGCAACTTAACAGGTTGCTCTTCGGTACCCATTAACGCTTTCTTGATATCACCATGTTTCGGAAAACGGCCTGTCCCCCAATTCTGAACCCCGACAATACAAAGCTCTTCACCGTCAACCTTAATCTTACGATTTTCATCCATTAACAGATCCCAGCCCATGATTTTATGAACATCGATCACATCCTTGAGGTTCTTGCGTTTTGCAGGAGAATCTTCTTTACCATAATAATAGTCACCATAGTCGTGGTTACCTAATGTAGAAAACACACCTAAATCAGATTTCACACGAGCAAAAATATCTTGATAGCCGCGCATTTCAGAAGCTTGGGCATTCACAATATCACCGGTAAAAAAAGTCACATCAGCTTTTTCCTTTAAAAGCATATCAATACCACCGTTGACAGCCTTTTTATTGTAGAAAGATCCCGAGTGCACATCTGAAATCTGCGCGATGGTCATTCCATGGAATGCTTTAGGCAAATTTGGCAAATACAAGGGCACTCTCCTTACACGATAGTCATAGGCTCCTGAAATAATACCCCAGCTCAATGGTATCAAGGGTGAGGCACCAACTAGAATACCAGCTTTGGTCAAAAACTCGGATCGGCTAATCCCTTTCACCGGATTCTCCGGTAAAGGGTCTCCGGCATCTTCAACTAAATCCTCAATAGATCTCTTTTTTGTAAACAGCCGTTTTAACCACACACCACCGCGTCGGATATCATCAATCAACAAAATCAAAAAGAAAAATATCTTTGATGCGGCAGTCAGAAAAAAGGCGACTAAAATAACCGACCGTACGATTAAAGGAATACTATATTGTGCTGAGATAAAAACTCCCAATAGCAGTAAAACAGAATAAGACCACCAGAGGATGGAAAATACTTTTGTTTTGGGAAATTTGATCTTCGTTGCGCGGAGGGCAAAGAAAATATAAAAATCCAATATGAGTAATACACACGCGTTTACGAACAACATCATTTACCTATTTTAGTTTTTGGCATTGAGTGCCAATTGTTTTAAAGACTCGATCCATTTGGGATCATCATTAAGACTTTCTACCAAACAAACCTCTTCTCCACCTAAGTGCTTAAATTCATTAGCATATTCCACGCCAATTTCATCAATGGTCTCGATACAATCCGCTACAAAAGCAGGACTGAAAATTAATAACTTCTTATAACCTTTCGCGGCAAGGTCGTGCAACAAATCCGAGGTATACGGCTGTATCCAGGGCTCTTTACCTAACCGGGATTGAAAGCAAAGCGAATATTGTTCTTTTTTTAAACCAAGCTTTGCAGCTATCGTCCGTGTAGTTGCATAACATTGCGAGAGATAGCAATATGAATTGGCTGTCGTTTTACAGGAATCACAGCCTGATTCAGGGCATTTAAGTTGACCTGTCGGATCCACTTTGCCTAGCTGCCGCACAGGAAGGCCATGATAGCTAAAGACAAAATGGTCAAAACTTTCCAAATCGTGCCTGCGGGCATGATCTGCATAAGTTTCTGCCATCAAATCGTCAGTACAAAAATTGCTTACGAAACTGATTTCCGGTAGATAATTCCATTTGCGGATTAGCTCCATGACACGATCAATAACCGAGCCCGATGTTGCTGAAGCGTACTGTGGAAATAAAGGGATTACACGAATGGACTCCAAAAATAGACCTTCCATATTTTTCAATGCAGCCTCAATCGATGGGTTTTGGTAACGCATCGCTAATTCGACATGGTATTCTTCCCCCAATGCTTCTTGAAGCAGATCCCGTTGCAAAATACTGTAATGCATCAAAGGTGACCCTGTTTCTTTATCCCAGATCGTTTCGTATACTTTTGCAGATTTGGGAGCACGGGTACGTGCAATGATTCCCTTTACCAATAAGGTTCGTTGAAAATAAGGAATATCAATGACGCGTGGATCCATTAAGAACTCCGTTAAATACTTTTTTACATCTGGAGTAGTGGGACTATCAGGTGTACCCAATTGTACTAAAAGAATACCTTTTTTGCCTTTATTGCTCATAGCTTACAAAGCTACGCAAAAAAGAATGCACTCGGGATCTAAACCGCGGAATTATGAAATATCTGTGACGGGTAATTGTGCTTATAATGCTTCTAAACTTGCTTTTACGTCTTTCATCAACCACATTGGCGTAGAAGTAGCGCCACAGATACCAATACGATCGTTTTCAGCAAAGACCGAAGCATCTAATTCTGCTGGATCAGAAATAAAATAACTAGCGGGATTGGCGTTTTGACAAACTTCAAACAGCACCTTTCCATTGGAGGATTTCTTGCCCGATACAAAGACGATTTTATCGTATTGTCTGGCAAAAGCGCCAAGATCTTCGTATCGATTGGAAACTTGTCGACAGATGGTATCATTGGCCTTTACTTCATACCCGCGCTTGATCAGTTCATCTTTGATCGCATAAAATTTATCTACACTTTTTGTTGTTTGGCTATATAGCGTAAATGAGGCCGGCAATTCGACCTGATCCAATTCGGTAATATCCTGAAAAACTAAGGCTTCATTATTTGTCTGCCCCTGCAAACCGATCACTTCAGCATGTCCATGCTTACCAAAGATTAGAATTTTCTCCTCTTGATCGAACGATGTTTTTATACGGTTCTGCAATTTGAGCACCACTGGACAAGAGGCATCTATCAGGGTTATGTTGTTTTCCAAAGCAACACGATAAGTCTCTGGGGCTTCACCGTGGGCACGGATCAATACCTTTTCATTGCTCAAGGTCGGCAGAGCGGCATGATCGATAATACGTAAGCCTTTTGCTTTCAGTCGAGCAACTTCCTCATCATTATGAACAATATCTCCCAAGCAATAAAGATATCCCTCTTCCTCCAAGATCTCCTCCGCCATATCAATAGCGTATACCACTCCAAAGCAAAAGCCTGAATCTTTATCGATGTCTACTGTTAGATTTAATGCCATAATATCACAAAGTTACATATTCGTATTGAACTTAGATCAATTGTTTTTTTACTTTTCTATAAACGGCCGGATACAAAGCCTTGTTACATACCGAGAAAAAACAGCTGATTAGGAGCATGCGAAACGTCTATTTCAATATAAACATATTTTCAAGGCGTATAAGATTTAGCGATAAGGATCACATCAGCCAGTTGGCTTATCAATAATTGTGTCTATATGAAGCGTAATGATATTGCATATGAAAAGCAATTTATCTAATTTTGCAAAAAAATTAAAATAATGGCAACTAACAGAACTTTTACGATGATCAAACCTGACGCAGTAGCGAACGGTCACATCGGTGCAATCTTAAACGATATCATTGCTGGTGGTTTTAAAATCATTGCAATGAAATACATCCAACTTTCTCAAGAGACAGCTGGTGCATTCTATGCAGTACACAAAGAGCGTCCTTTCTATGGTGAGTTGGTAAAATTTATGACTTCAGGTCCTATCGTTGCTGCAATCTTGGAAAAAGATAATGCTGTTGAAGATTTCCGTACATTGATCGGCGCGACTAATCCTGCTGATGCAGCTGAAGGTACAATCCGTAACAGATATGCTAAATCTATTGACGCAAACGCTATCCATGGATCGGATTCAGATGAGAATGCTGCTATCGAAGGAAACTTCTTTTTCTCTCAATTTGAAAGATTCTAGTCGTTAGAAACAACATAAAAAAAGCGCTTTACA
>NZ_DDGR01000018.1:213521-220387 GCF_002337775.1 Sphingobacterium sp. UBA1897 | reverse complement strand
TGTAAAGCGCTTTTTTTATGTACCTCCTTCTCACTCTCGAGTAAAATAGAACCCTCAACCGGTTCACCGAACTGTTGGCCTTATAAGCGTAAAATGGAGTATGTTAAAAGTTTCTTTTACCTAGATACTCATCTTCCTTGGCGGTCATCTTGGCTTTATCCGCCGGCTTTTTATCCGGATAGCCACACAGGTGCATTACACCATGAATAATAACCCGATGAAGCTCGTCACGCGCATCAACCTTAAATTTCTCAGCATTCTCCTGAATACGTTCCACGCTGATAAAAATATCGCCAGCGATGGTGTCATCATATTCGGACGAATCAAAGGTAACTATATCAGTATAGGTATCGTGATTTAAATACTGCTTATTGATTTCTAGTAAGTAAGCATCCGAGCAAAGGATAAAGCTCAATTCGCCCACACGTTTAAATCCTTCGGATTTGATGGCATCAGCAATCCATTGACGAATCTTTCCTTTTTCTTTTAATTTGAAATCCGTATCCTCGGTAAAAAATAATATGCTCTTCATCCTTCTATTTTTTATTCATTTTTGTTTGACTTATCAGTCGATGTGTATCTAAAAATTACGGCTATCCATGTAGCTTTGCAAAATGATAGTTGCAGACACGGTATCAATCAGTCCTTTTTGCTGACGGTCCTTCTTTTTTTTCCCACTTTGTGCAATCGCTGCAGAAGCCATTTTAGAAGTAAAACGCTCATCTATTTCGGCGACAGCAATTGCGGGATAAGTCTTCTTCAGTTTCCGAATAAAACCGACAACATGCTGTGCGGATTCAGAGTCTGTCCCATCAAGCTGCCGTGGCTTGCCTACAACAAAGGTTTCCACCTGTTCTGTCTGTAAATAATCAGCTAAGTATGTCCAGATATCCTGCGGATGTACTGTCGTCAATGCTGTAGCAATAATTTGCATTGGATCGGTCACCGCAACCCCTATTCGTTTTGTACCGTAATCAAAGGCCATCAATCTCATGGATATATATTTTTCACAAAAATACAAAGTAGTCCTGAGTATTACACAGGAAGATTTAATATTTCAATTGGACCCCGCTTTCTAATACATCCTCTTTTCGTTTTTGATCTTTTAATTTTGATCTTTTAATTTTGATCTTTTAACCAAAAAAACTATAACTTTGATAGACTATTTAACAACGACAAGCCAACTTGCTTTTTGAGGCAATAGATCACCGAATTCGATCTGATCATAGCGGGCCAATAGAATTGCCCTATAGGCACATTGATCAAGGCAACACCAAAGGCGATGCAGCATTTGGCTGTACGAAATCGGAAGAATAAATATTTAAACAAATGAAAAAAACACTTATTGCCAGTTTCCTTTTGGCCTTATGCTTAAATACGCATGCTCAAAGTAAATATGAGCAACAAATTACTGCTCTTCGTGAAAAAAAAGCCTCTGAATTGGCGAAAGAACAATATGGTCCATTGAAATCAGATCAAGTAGCGTTTTTGGATTACTTTCCCGTAGATGCGGGCTATAAAGTCAACAGCAAAATTGAAGTTTTGTTTGACGAACCGGTATTTCGGATGCCAACCTACGATGGCACAAGCAACGAGTACAAACGTTACGCCATCATTACCTTTACTCTTCATGGAAAGCAACATACGTTAAATGTCTACCAAAGTGTCGCATTATTTCAAAATCCAGCATACAAAAACCATTTATTTTTACCATTTTTAGATTTAACAAATGGTCAGGAAAGCTATAGTGGGGGCCGGTATATTGATTTATCAACAGACGACATTAAAGGAAACAATGTTGAGATAGACTTTAACAAAGCCTATAATCCCTATTGCGCTTATAGCAATGGCTACCGTTGCCCAGTCCCACCAGTTGAGAACAATTTAGAAACAAAAATTATGGCCGGAGAAAAAGCATTTCATAAGTCAAAGAATGAAAGACCAGTCAACCTTAACGCAGGACAGGAGTTCAGTGCTGCCGACAAGAAAATCATTTTATCAGGAGATGAAAATGCAATTCTTCGCGTATTGCAAACAACAGACGATAAAGATCTGAAAGTTTTAAAAACTACAAGCAGTGATGTCAAATACAACGACCCATTGATTGAGTCTCTTTCCAAAAGAATGTTCGCGACTGTACGTGATCCCAATCACCCCGGTGTAGGCATTGCAGCGCCACAAATCGGTATAAATAAAAATCTAATCTGGGTACAGCGATTTGACAAACCAGATCAACCATTTGAATTTTATGTAAATCCTAAAATTCTATGGCGCTCCAAACTGAAACGCAAAGGTGCCGAAGGCTGTCTTTCTATCCCTAATCGTAAAGAGGACGTATTACGGAGTTATGCTATCCGCCTACAATACATCAATAAAGAAGGTAAAGTTATCGAAGAAAATATCGAGGGTTTTACTGCTGTTATTTTTCAGCACGAAACGGATCATCTTTTCGGCATTCTATTTCCAGATCGACTGGAAGAGCAAAGCAAAGAAGCCTATGCGCCGTTGAATGACAAGATTGAGTTTTCTATCCAACCCACAACGTTGACGCCATAGTTTCTAGCCCCTGTATCAAGGGCCAAATCATAAGTATATAAATTGTGGTTTGATGATAGGACAAAAAGAGCCCCCATGAACGAATTCGTGGGGGCTCAATATTTATTATGGAATCTACTTGAGTTAGATCAATCCTTTTTCGGCCAATAACTCCGCTACCTGAACTGCATTTGTTGCAGCGCCTTTACGTAAGTTATCTGCTACTACCCACATGTTAAGGGTATTTGGTTGAGATTCATCACGACGGATACGTCCTACAAAAACCTCATCTCTGCCGTGCGCATCCTTTGGCATTGGATATTGTAGTGACGCAGGGTCATCAACAACAATACAGCCACTTTGCGCCGCTAAAGCTGCACGTACATCATTCAAATCAAAGTCATTTTCAAATTCGATATTCAATGATTCAGAGTGTCCTCCCATAACCGGAATACGCACTGTCGTTGCAGTTACTTTAATAGAGTCATCACGCATGATTTTATTTGTTTCCAAAATCATCTTCATTTCCTCTTTCGTGTATCCATTTTCTTGGAAAACATCAATATGCGGAATAACGTTTAAATCAATCTGATAAGGATAAGCTTTTTCACCATCTTTTCCGGCACGCTCATCCATTAACTGGTTAACGGCCTTAACACCAGTACCTGTTACAGATTGGTAAGTAGAAACTACAACACGTTTGATTTTATATTTATCATGTAATGGCTTTAAAGCCACCACCATTTGTATGGTTGAACAATTCGGGTTTGCAATAATTTTGTCTTCAGCAGATAACACATCGCCATTTACTTCTGGAACAACCAACTTTTTCGTTGGGTCCATACGCCATGCCGAAGAATTGTCAATCACTGTAATTCCAGCTTCAGCAAATTTAGGGGCGAATTCTTTCGAGGTATCACCACCCGCAGAAAATAACGCAACATCAGGTTTCAAAGCAATAGCCTCAGATGGTGTAACCACCTTATACTTCTTTCCCTTGAATTCAATTTCCTTACCCTTACTACGCTCTGAAGCTACTGGAATTAATTCTGTTACTGGGAAATTTCGCGCCGCCAACACGGTTAGCATCTCAGTACCTACAAGGCCTGTTGCGCCGACTACTGCCACTTTCATTTTTGTCTGTGTTTAAATTGTGTATATAAAATTGTTATTTGATTTTGTTTTTAGTTGATTCTCGAAGAATGAATTCTTCAAATTTAAAAAATATTCCCTAATTCCACTATTAAAATAACAAAATATTACTCCCTCTGCTAAAAATATCACAACATTAAGAATTTTTCCTCCATAATTGCTAAAAAAGGAATCCGTGCATCTCATAACTATTGCTAAAAATCAGGATTAAAGCAATTCAAAAAAAATAAAAATTTTCGCTGCTTATTCAAAAAAAAAGAACAAACGATTGAAACAGTTTAAAATCTCATAAAAACAGTCCCAAGAGTCTAAAAATTAGCATTTTTTCCCTACTTCCTAAAAGGCCACAAAGTTGATAGATACTGAAAAGCCTTTATATTTGCATCATAAACCGCCATGGTTGAAATTTCATTTTTCATTACATGATGAAACGTAAATTATGTCAGGCTAGATCCTATTATATCGATAGGAAGAAACGAGCGAAGCGATTCATTTATATTCTTGAGTATAGATCCTCAATATAGTGAAAGCGGGAGCTTCATAAAATAAAACTTACAAATGAAAGAAAGCATTATTATCATTGGTGCAAATGGCCAGATCGGCACAGAATTAGCTATTGCCTTGCGCAAAAAATTTGGTGCAGAGAATGTTGTAACCACTGACATTAGAGAACCGCAGATTAAAAGCCCTGACGAGAATTTCGAAATCGCTAATGTTCTTGACAAAAATGGACTCGAGACATTATTTCAACAATATAAACCTACTCAAGTATATCTACTAGCTGCCATGCTTTCGGCTACAGGCGAGAAATACCCTGAAAAGGCTTGGGAATTGAATATGAATGGTTTATTGAATGTTCTTGATCTAGCCGTGAACTATAAAGTCTCCAAGATATTCTGGCCAAGCTCTATTGCTGTTTTTGGGCCACACTCTCCGAAAACAAATACCGAACAATATTGCGTAATGGATCCCAACACGATTTATGGCATCAGCAAGCTTGCAGGTGAGCGTCTTATTGAATGGTATCAAGAACACCGTGGCCTGGATATTCGTAGTGTCCGTTATCCGGGTATCATTTCCTGGAAAACTGAACCAGGAGGTGGAACGACAGATTATGCAGTCGATATTTTTTATGAAGCATTGAAAACCGGGACATACGCCTGTTTCTTATCTGAAAACACAGCATTACCCATGTTATATATGGAGGATGCCATCCGTGGTACACTCGAATTAATGGATGCACCGAAAGAAAGCTTAAGCATTCGCCACAGTTATAACCTTGGTGGTATTACATTTACTCCAAAAGAACTTGCACAAGAAATTAAAAAAATTCTTCCTAATTTTGCAATCTCTTACATCGAGAACGATCCAAGACAACAGATTGCCGATTCATGGCCTGCTAGTCTAGATGATTCTTATGCAAGAAAAGACTGGAACTGGACGCCGGAATTTGACATCCAGAAGATGACAGTCGACATGATTGAAAATCTTAAAAACAAAATATAACAATGGGAAGAGCTTTCGAATTCAGAAAAGAGCGGAAATTCAAACGCTGGGCCAAAATGGCCGTTCAATTTACACGTTTAGGTAAAGAAATCGCCATGGCGGTTAAAGAAAGCGGCCCTCACCCTGAAACTAACTCGAGACTTCGTACAGCAATACACAATGCCAAGGCAGTAAATATGCCCAAGGATCGTATCGAAGCCGCAATCAAACGTGCTTCAGAAAAAGATTCAAAAGGTTACGAAGAGTATGTATACGAAGGCTATGGCCCGCATGGTGTACCTGTTTTAATTGAAACTGCAACAGATAATACCAACCGCACCGTAGGAAACATCCGTAGCTATTTTACAAAAGCAGGTGGTTCATTGGGGAAAACAGGATCATTGGATTTTATTTTCAATCGTAAATCCATTTTCCGTTTTGCTGCAACAGACGAACTGGACCTAGAAGAGCTTGAATTAGAGTTGATCGATGGAGGCTTAGAAGAATTGTACGTAGAAGCTGATGAAGAAGGCAATGATATTGCTGTCGTTCAAACTTCCTTCGAAGACTTTGGTAATATGCAAAAATTACTCGAAGAAAAGGGAATTGAAGTAACATCTGCGAAATTGGAACGTATTGCTTTATCGCATTCAGATATCACGGAAGAACAAGCTGCTGATGTCTTGAAGATGATCGATAAAATCGAAGAAGATGACGATGTTCAAGCAGTTTACCATAACATGGCTTAAGCTATTGAACCTATAAAACAATAAAAAAGAGCGCTAGTCGCTCTTTTTTATTTTAGGCCTCCCAGCTGCGTCAGAAAAATTACTACATTTGTAATAGACTATATTAAACTCATAACAGGATGACTTTTGAAGAATTTTTCATAAAAAAGAAAATTGATTTAAAAGCTTTACAAGCTGCAGATGGACCTTTATTTGAAGAGTTCAAAGCACATTATTCTGCTATGGGAGAAAAGAGTTTTGACCACAGCAAAAAGTTTTGGTTCAACAAGCTCCGAAAAAGCTTCCATCTAGCAGAGGAGGAAACTGTTATTGCAAAACCTATTGTAAAGCAGATTATCGCTGATACAGCATCCGAGACCTCCAGTATTCATACGGCAAAACCAGCAGGCTTTAAACCGCGATTCAAGGCACCTCCTACAGCCGTAGAAGATGAAGTCAAGGCAACATCCAAAAAGGAAATAACTGATTTAGCGGAATCCACTCCTGATTCAATACCCACAGGATTCAAACCAAGGTTCAAAGCTGGTGTAACCAAAGCTCCTGATGTGGCCGCAAGCACATCTGTATCCGAAGAAAAAACCGACGAAGCAACAACAGCCGCTCCAAAACCGACGGGCTTCAAACCGAGGTTCAAAGCTGGTGTAACCAAAGCTCCTGATGTGGCCGCAAGCACATCTGCATCCGACGAAAAGACCGACGAGACAACAAACTCTGCTCCAAAACCGACGGGCTTCAAACCAAGGTTCAAAGCTGGAGTAACCAAAAAGGAAACTTCTGAACAGACACAGCTGCCCGATACGAAAGACGAAATTAAGCTAGATAACAGCGTAAAGACCGAACCTGAAAACAACAGCACAGAAACACAGGAACCAGCTGTCAGTAAACCCACAGGCTTCAAACCGAGGTTCAAAGCTGGCGTAACCAAAACGGAAACTTCTGAACAGG
>NZ_DDGR01000018.1:213099-213254 GCF_002337775.1 Sphingobacterium sp. UBA1897 | reverse complement strand
GATACGAAAGACGAAATTAAGTTAGATACCAGCGTAAAGGCTGAACCTGAAAACAGCAGTACAGAAACACAGGAATCCGCTGCCAGTAAACCCATAGGCTTCAAACCGAGGTTCAAAGCTGGCGTAACCAAAATGGAAACTTCTGAACAGGTACA